>NZ_JBXAXX010000299.1:0-229 GCF_056781995.1 Dellaglioa sp. CoH-57-MRSF-18 | reverse complement strand
CCCGTGGAGCGTGAGCCCAACACATGTCCGTGTGGCACTAGCCTAGATTTGTGCTCGAAGCCTTCGGAGGCTCCGCTGTGCGGAAAACCTCAGCCGGAATTGGCTGTGCCTCCCGTCAAATTCACGGAGTACGGAACTTCGTTCAACGTAAACGGAGCGCCGTTTCCAGTCGAGTTCGGCAATCTTCATGATCGCTATGTGGCACGCGGTTTCGAGGGCCCGAAACTGT
>NZ_JBXAXX010000298.1:0-229 GCF_056781995.1 Dellaglioa sp. CoH-57-MRSF-18 | reverse complement strand
CCCATATGCTGGTTGCATTTGACGGCAAGCAGGTGTTTAGGTACGGTGTGTATGACGGATACAAAGCTGACCGAAAGAACAAGAAGCAAAGTGGGCCGGCCGTCGATAGCCAGTACACCAAACCTACGGGCGACGTGTACGATTATTTGCCGGATGTGTACTCGATGCTGAGTGACGCTAGGATCACGTATTTCCAACCGAAAAAACACGAAGCTGACGATGTACTAGC
>NZ_JBXAXX010000297.1:0-230 GCF_056781995.1 Dellaglioa sp. CoH-57-MRSF-18 | reverse complement strand
CATCCTTCAGCGTGCTGTCGATCTGCGCCAGCTGCTGCTTGGGCGTGGGGTCGTCATCCTGGGCCAGCGCCGGCACAGCCAGCAGCTGCGTGCAGCACAACAGCAGGGCCAACCAGGGGCCACGCACCAGGATCGTTCGGAAGAAGGAAGAAAAGCCAGCCACACCGTTTTGCGCGGACCACCGCGCCTGCGCGCGACTATACGGCAGGTACTGTAAACGGCGGATGCGC
>NZ_JBXAXX010000296.1:0-230 GCF_056781995.1 Dellaglioa sp. CoH-57-MRSF-18 | reverse complement strand
CCTGCGCTCCGACTCGGCCAAATCCCGCGCCCTGTGCTCTAGGTCGCGGCGCGCGACCGGCCAAGGTACATAATCCTGATCATTCATGCTCTGTATTCTTCCGTTCCTGCCCAGACTTCTACCGCGTCCGGGCCCCGTCTTTCGCACCTGTTACCAAGACGCGTAAACATCTCGATGATTTCGTCGATTTTGGTGGGTTCTGCGCTGATCAGCATACTCATAAGTTACTC
>NZ_JBXAXX010000295.1:0-230 GCF_056781995.1 Dellaglioa sp. CoH-57-MRSF-18 | reverse complement strand
GACGTACAATAGTTGGAAGGATAAGCTTTTCGAGACCTACATGGACTACAGCGATTCTGGGCGACTCGGTGATTGCGTAATCGCGATCCGCGCCCTGTGTCAGGAGCACATGGATGATGACACGCTGGTGCGTATTGACGCACGCATGATGAGTGCGCTAGAATTCGAGATTGATGTCTACATCTCGGACCGCAAATATCCGCTGGCGATGCTGCACGAGCAACTTTCGC
>NZ_JBXAXX010000294.1:0-231 GCF_056781995.1 Dellaglioa sp. CoH-57-MRSF-18 | reverse complement strand
CGTGGACTCCGTGGCAAGTGGTTGCCCTGTCCCCGACGCTGATCGGAAAAATCAAAGAGCTGAAAGGTCTCAACACCGTTACCTCGAAGAAGACTGGGGCTACGAAGACCTACAGTGTGACGGACCCGAAGTTTGGCCGAGACATTCGAATCTTCTTCGATGGTTCGAAGGCACCCGCAGATCAGTATCAAGTGATCCCGGCAGACACGCGCAGCGCGCTCGACGAGGAAG
>NZ_JBXAXX010000293.1:0-231 GCF_056781995.1 Dellaglioa sp. CoH-57-MRSF-18 | reverse complement strand
ACAATCTGATCCAGACCGTAGCTCCGATTTTTCAGATCCTTCAGCTCGCGCCTGTAGTACGCCACCTCCGACTTCAATTTCGTCAACTCCGTCGAGAACGACTGCAATTGCTCAGGTCCCTTGAACATGACTTGACCAATCGCGCCGACGGTCTCCCCACGAGCGTTCTTGATCGGATGTCGCGTGACAACCCGCGTCACGCCTCGCATCTCCTGAATTGCGCCAATCTCC
>NZ_JBXAXX010000292.1:0-231 GCF_056781995.1 Dellaglioa sp. CoH-57-MRSF-18 | reverse complement strand
GGGCAGTTCAGCGCGGGGGTCAACTTCCAGTTCCTCTTGGAGGCAGAAATAACGCACGGGGACGGAAGACGTGAGACGGTCGGGTTCGCAATCGTCCAACCGCTCGCACGAACCGTTGGGAAGCGCCACCACTACCTCAGTTCGACCACGGCGGAACTGACCTACCTGGCGGTAGACGAAGGCGCTCGTGGACGCGGTGTAGGTTCGGCGCTCCTGGCCGGCGCGGAACAC
>NZ_JBXAXX010000291.1:0-231 GCF_056781995.1 Dellaglioa sp. CoH-57-MRSF-18 | reverse complement strand
ACTGTTACCAGATACGCCGAACCGTTTGCCGGAACTGTTTGGTAGAACGGATTGGTTGCGTTATACCCGGTATCGATGGTCTGCATACCGCTCGCCAAAAGCGCCGTGTTCGTATCGATGGTGTTAAGACCTGCGTACTGAGATACGTGGTTGGCGTTAGCATCGAAGTTACCCACTATATAGACAGCACCAAGCGGAAGCTTTGTATTCTTGATGCGCCCGTATACGTAG
>NZ_JBXAXX010000290.1:0-233 GCF_056781995.1 Dellaglioa sp. CoH-57-MRSF-18 | reverse complement strand
GCACCTGAGTGCCCGAAGCGACACCGTTCGCACCCGAGGTCGCCGCACCCTAGGCACCAGAGCCACCGGACGCCGGCGAAGACGACGAACCAGAGCTGGCGGCATCAACCAGGACGGCGATCGAGTTGCCGGTCGCCGACACCGGAACGGCGGCGCCCACAGGCACCTGAGCGCCCGAGGCCACACCGTTCGTGCCCGAGGTCGTCAGACCCGGGGTCGCCGGAGCAGTCCCC
>NZ_JBXAXX010000289.1:0-233 GCF_056781995.1 Dellaglioa sp. CoH-57-MRSF-18 | reverse complement strand
GCTTATCGCTGGATTCGCCCCACTGCTGCTGTTCAAGTTCGCTCCGGTTCTGCCGATGGGCGGCGCGGGCGCTGGACGGCCGGCGGCCCGCCCATTGGGGCGAAGTCGATGCAGGAGGCCGATTCCCGCTATGGCGATGGGGGTTCGGGTGGCGGCAGCGGGGGACCGTCAGAGAAGGCCAGCGAGGGCAGTTCCACCCCGACTGACACGGGCACCCCGGGCCCTGGCTCAAC
>NZ_JBXAXX010000288.1:0-233 GCF_056781995.1 Dellaglioa sp. CoH-57-MRSF-18 | reverse complement strand
GAAGCCCCTTGGTTTAACCTACGTAATTGCCATCGACGAAAATCCCCACGCCCTTATTGTAGGTGCGGCTGTTGCGTGAAAGACGACGCTTGAACTTACCGTCGATGAACAGCGACTTGTCCTTGATGTCGATAGAGGGAACAACACGTCCATCGTACAGGATTCCAGAGACGCTCGCGTTTTCGTTGCCAGTGATCAGAAAATTAGGATCACTAGACGGTGAACTATTTCGC
>NZ_JBXAXX010000287.1:0-233 GCF_056781995.1 Dellaglioa sp. CoH-57-MRSF-18 | reverse complement strand
AGCATATTGACGATCACGCCGGGCGCACACGCAGCAGTAGAGCAGGGCAGCACCCAAAATCCGCGTATCATCCTCGCTCGCGCCTTCTAAGCGCGGCACCGCCTTCCCACGCCCCGAATAGGGGATCGGGAGGATTCTGCACGTCCATTCCCACTTGACATCTAGTTGCACAAAATTTGGGCAGTGAAAATCTCCGGCAGGGTAGGGTAGGGCGGTTAAGCACGGCCAAAAAC
>NZ_JBXAXX010000286.1:0-234 GCF_056781995.1 Dellaglioa sp. CoH-57-MRSF-18 | reverse complement strand
ACAAACGTATATAATGCGTGGTCTGCCACCAAGGGTGATCCGAATAAGCCTGCACTCGTCATGCTGCGTCTCACAGGCCAGCAAAAATCCATGATCGAGAAGCTGAAAAAGGTGTACCCAAAATGTAGATCGCGAGAATCCATCCTGAATCTCGCTCTTGAAAATCTGTATAGGAGAAATTTCGGTGCAAGCTGAAACCAAGCAGCAACCTGTTATTGCCGCCCACCTGCGTAA
>NZ_JBXAXX010000285.1:0-234 GCF_056781995.1 Dellaglioa sp. CoH-57-MRSF-18 | reverse complement strand
ACTCATCCATGAGCGCATCAGGATTGTTCTTCAGGTGGTCACGGAAATTGCTAAGGCATTTTTCGACTTCGGCGGCCCCAAACGTAGGCGTGTAGTTCAAACCCTCGATCATTCGTTGAAAGTTTGCAAGTTCCTTCAACTCTGTGTCCGTTTTGGACAAGACGCGCTCTTCCTGATCGGAATTTCGCGGTTTGCCCAATTTGGCAATGATGCTGGAATCTACACGCTCACCGC
>NZ_JBXAXX010000284.1:0-234 GCF_056781995.1 Dellaglioa sp. CoH-57-MRSF-18 | reverse complement strand
CTACGGAGTAAAACGAAATGAACGCAATTACCAAATTTCACGAAATGAAAGGCCCGCTGGCTGCGCTGCGCGCCGCCGGGTACGATGCGCGTACGCTGCAAGACGGTACTATCGAGGTGTCGGACCCGGTACGCACGACACACGGCATTGTCTACAAAAACGTGGATTTGAAGACGCCGCGCGACGTGTACAAGTTTCTGATGGACCGCAGCTAATGCGTCGCGCGCTCAAGCC
>NZ_JBXAXX010000283.1:0-236 GCF_056781995.1 Dellaglioa sp. CoH-57-MRSF-18 | reverse complement strand
ACCACAATGAGGACATCAGTACTGTCCGGCAAGGCCTTAACAAGGCCAAGCAGTGGGGATTCGAAACGGTGCCATTCTTCGAAGTGCAGCCGAACCGCGCGTTCCTCGAAGCTGCGCTGGCTGAGGCCCGGGAGACTGCGCCGTTTGCGCTTGACGGTCTGGTCATCGCACCAAACACGTTTCGTATGGACTACGAGACGAACGATAAGCCGAAACTGATTTGGGCGTTCAAGGTC
>NZ_JBXAXX010000282.1:0-238 GCF_056781995.1 Dellaglioa sp. CoH-57-MRSF-18 | reverse complement strand
GTAGTGGTGGAGGAGTCGGAGCTGATTCCCGACGGAGTCGGCTTCTCCGTTGACTACGCCACGGGATCGACTCCTGCCAGCGAAGGCATGTCGGTTCTTGAGACGGACCACTCAGGTGTCCAAGCGGTGGTTCAACCGACAGTCTTTGGTGTGCGCGTCCTCACGACGATTGCCAGCAGCGACGCGCCGTCAAGCTACGACTACACCTTCGATGTGCCCGAAGGGGCCGATCTCGTTA
>NZ_JBXAXX010000281.1:0-238 GCF_056781995.1 Dellaglioa sp. CoH-57-MRSF-18 | reverse complement strand
GGCATTGTGTACGTCGAGCAAATCGAGGCGTACGCAGTGCTTCTGGAACTCCAGTACAAGATTCCGATCGAAGGAATCATGGATGCGTTCATCCTACGTGACAATCCGAACAAAGACCCTGCGGTCTTCGTGAAGAAGCTGACGGACGAAAACCGCACTGTCATCAAGAAGCGGCTCAAACGCTATCTCAAGATGCATGCTGCGGCACTCGATGCTTCGACACTCGAAGAAGCTTTGG
>NZ_JBXAXX010000280.1:0-239 GCF_056781995.1 Dellaglioa sp. CoH-57-MRSF-18 | reverse complement strand
CACGCACATTCTGATATCCGGTCAGCGTCAGCATCAAGGCCGTAGCCGCATCCGCAAACGGCGTGAACATGGTTTGAACCGGTGCCATTATCAGGTCTACTGAAGCTGCTACTTGAGGCGACACAAATTGATTATTGCTGCGGATCAGGACCGATGAGTCAACGTCGATCACTTGTTGTACCCCGTTTATGGGTACCAGATATAGTCTAATGTACTGTGCCACTGGGCTCTCCTAAAAC
>NZ_JBXAXX010000279.1:0-241 GCF_056781995.1 Dellaglioa sp. CoH-57-MRSF-18 | reverse complement strand
TTGCAGAGCGCCACGAGCGCGATCGACACGACAAAGTGGAGGCCGACGACGTAGGGGTTGAGGTTGCTCAGCCCCGAGGGGCCGCAGATGACAGCCTGAGCGGGGATGGCGAGGCCGGCCAGCAGGGTCAGCCAGAACAGGTCGGCGCGCTCCTTGCGGATCCGGAGGATCGCGACGAAGGCGATGATCGCGACCACGCCGAGCCCCGCGCTGAGGACGCGGTTGCCGAACTCGATGAACC
>NZ_JBXAXX010000278.1:0-241 GCF_056781995.1 Dellaglioa sp. CoH-57-MRSF-18 | reverse complement strand
CGAAGACCATAGGCGACTTCCGGCGTGTTTATGATTCGCACATCCACCACGTGCCAGACAATCCGGATACTAGTACTCCTATCCCTCAAATCTAAATTTAATGGTAAGGAGAACTCAACATGACTACACCAACAGCATATCAGCTTGATACGCGGGGTGCCGTATGGGTCGATGCGTCGTCGAAGTTTACGCTGGACACTAACCCCGATTTGCTGCCTGACGTACTGGCCATCAACAACTC
>NZ_JBXAXX010000277.1:0-241 GCF_056781995.1 Dellaglioa sp. CoH-57-MRSF-18 | reverse complement strand
ACTTATACGAAGCTTCGCGATCAGGAACCCGGCGCAATCAGAAACGAATCGTACAAAAAGTTTCTGGCGCGCGCCCGGAACCCGGCCTTTGAGATGACGAGCGCCGCGATTCCGCGCTATCAGCTCATCTCCGATTTGAAGCCCTCAAAATATTCGGTTATCCGCTACATGTCGAAGGCAGCTACTGCGCTTCAATCAAAATGGCTGGAGACACAGGCTATGGAAGCAGAGCCTCTACTTC
>NZ_JBXAXX010000276.1:0-241 GCF_056781995.1 Dellaglioa sp. CoH-57-MRSF-18 | reverse complement strand
GGATGAGCTCGCCGAGGCCTACACGAGCGCGACGTCGGATTTCGAGCGGCAGGCGCTGTCGGACGGCATCGTCACGGACGCGGAATACGCGGAGATGGAGGAACGGTACCGCGCGTGCCTCGGCCGGAAGGGAATCGGTTTCACGGGCTTCAACGCCGACGGAAGCCATGACTTCCAAGCAGCGAAAGGAATGACAGCCGAAGCAGCCAACAAAGTCGCTGATGACTGTTCGGCTACGTCC
>NZ_JBXAXX010000275.1:0-242 GCF_056781995.1 Dellaglioa sp. CoH-57-MRSF-18 | reverse complement strand
AGAAGACAAAGAGTTTCACGCTGCTCTGGCAGCACTTGTCACGAAGTAACACTAAAGCCCGCGCCGGTCGCTCAGATCGTCCGGGCTTTTTTCGTATCTGCATCCAGATTTAACAGGAGTCCGAATGGAGCAAATCGCACCCATCGACTTCTTCGTCTTCGAGGAATTCCAGTCTCGGTTCCAACAGGTATTCAACTGTTCGAAGTGTGCGTTCATCAACACGCATGATAAAACGGCTCAGC
>NZ_JBXAXX010000274.1:0-242 GCF_056781995.1 Dellaglioa sp. CoH-57-MRSF-18 | reverse complement strand
CCGCGTTCGTCGGTCATCGCAATTCTCGGCACCACGATCTTCTACGAAACGCTGGAACTCGTCGGCAACGTCGAAGGCATGGACTTCAATGAAGAGCGCGGCGTCTCGATCTACAAGACGAATGCAGGCCCGCTGATCGCACTGCGCCCGGAATTCGTAAGCGCATCGGTCGCAGGTGGCGTGGCCCCGGCACCGGTCTCGGCAAATGTTGACGCTGAAGATCAAGAAGACGAGGAAGAGGA
>NZ_JBXAXX010000273.1:0-242 GCF_056781995.1 Dellaglioa sp. CoH-57-MRSF-18 | reverse complement strand
AGTTACGCCAGTGGGCAATCGGGTGGTGGTCCATAATGATGTTGCGCCCATTAAACTTGATGTAAGCGCGATGCTCATGCACTTCCCGGAACAAGCCACTGGTCTTGTAGAACTCGATGTGCTTGTCGTCGTGATTGCCCAACACCAGAAACTTGTTCGGCGTCTCGATCTGTTCGATGAGTGCGCCAGTCTTCCATTTGTTGTGGAAGCTTAGGTCACCAAGAAACCAGATGACACCCTTG
>NZ_JBXAXX010000272.1:0-243 GCF_056781995.1 Dellaglioa sp. CoH-57-MRSF-18 | reverse complement strand
ATTCTTGTCCGGGAGTTGCGCAAATACTCCAGCCGCGCCCGGAAATACTCTCTCAAATGCTCAGGCTGTTCTCTGACGACAAGCTCAGCGACCACCGGCATCGCCAGCCTTTCTTTATAGACCACGCCTGAAGCAACCAGGTCAATGGCCACTTTATCCTGCTCTTCTTTAGTTGTTGCCGCCAGATTCAGTCCGGACATCACATCCTCCGACAGAAATGGAAACCGGCTGTAAGTGTACGCC
>NZ_JBXAXX010000271.1:0-243 GCF_056781995.1 Dellaglioa sp. CoH-57-MRSF-18 | reverse complement strand
AGCAGGACCTGAAGTTCCAGCGACGTGCGTATGAACAGGACCGAGCACCGTTGGACTTGGCACCGATCGTGGCCCATGCTAGTATCTGGGACTTTTACAAGTACATCGGCTGGGACTACAGGAGGAAGCGTTTTGAAAGAAACGAAGCAAAAGGCGAAGCGTACGCTTAACCGCTCGGGCCGCGCATGGAACCAGATTTGGGATAAACCACATCTGGTACGCGAGACGCATATCGTTCAAGGC
>NZ_JBXAXX010000270.1:0-243 GCF_056781995.1 Dellaglioa sp. CoH-57-MRSF-18 | reverse complement strand
CGAGTTGTGTTCGTCGTGCCTGTATTTGAGTTCCTGAACTATACAGTACTTTCCACGTATCTGCAACTCCCAATCATACGAATACCCGTAGCGGTTCAGCACCATTGGCTTATACCGCAGCCTACGCCGTCGCATGTTCATGGTCAGTAGCACGAAAGCGATGCCGACGTGTCGCCCACCACCCGGAACTTGGCGCGAGTCACACGATTGACCGGCGTATTGTACCCGAATTCCCGCAGCATG
>NZ_JBXAXX010000269.1:0-244 GCF_056781995.1 Dellaglioa sp. CoH-57-MRSF-18 | reverse complement strand
CTCGAGTCCGTGTTCATGGACATGGTTTGCTGCATCGGACAGTCGCCCGTCAAGCCACTCGCTGCCAGCCCGCTAATGGGCAGCATCGCGCAAAGCAGCAAGAGGATGAAGGTCCGGAGCAATTTCATAACGCGCATTATAGTCCGCCCGTACCGGCGCTTGCATCGGAATTGTACTTATGTTTCCGCCCTTAAACATGCAGTCAACACGTGCACGGTCACGCGTTCGTCTTGGATTTGGGTAC
>NZ_JBXAXX010000268.1:0-245 GCF_056781995.1 Dellaglioa sp. CoH-57-MRSF-18 | reverse complement strand
GGTCTCTACCAGCCGGGATGTACCTCGACGAGATCATCCAGGACTACGAGGACGGCATCGACCCCTGGGGTTAGCTCGCGGGAGGTCCTTCAAACCGGTGGAGAGCGCAGCCATCTCGATGTGCCGCGCATAGATATGGGGAACGCAGACACGTTCCGAGCATCAGCTCGCGAACCGAACGAGGCCCCGTGTCCACTCCCCTCACCACCGCCGGTACCCGCGTTGACGATTTCACTGCCGACGCA
>NZ_JBXAXX010000267.1:0-245 GCF_056781995.1 Dellaglioa sp. CoH-57-MRSF-18 | reverse complement strand
ATACCGATCCTTGCGCCTCTGCCTGCTCGATCGTCAGGCCAAATTTACTTTCGAAATAAACATAGTCATATGCTAAGCACAGATCACGGCCGATGCCGGATACCGCGTGCATGAACTCTGCCATCTTTTCCTCTTCTACGTGCGGAAGCCCGTTTAGTCGCTCCGGCACAAGATGCGCGTAATCAGCGCGATCTTTGATGCACTGCTCATCGTTGTCAAAGCCTTCTACGAGTCCAGCAAACACG
>NZ_JBXAXX010000266.1:0-245 GCF_056781995.1 Dellaglioa sp. CoH-57-MRSF-18 | reverse complement strand
CCAATCGGACCGAGTGTGGTTTCGCAATTGAAGGTCACAGTTGTCCATATCTCCAGGCAGCACAAATGCAGAGATAGGGACTGTTGTCGGCGAATACCGAGGTTACCTACGGTGAGCCCCACCACCGCCGCGAGAACGCGCAAGACACAGCATGCCAGAGCGAAAGCCCTACTCCAAGGAAAGCGACAACAGGCCGAAACGGCGCAATGACACTCCTGGAGAAATCTAGGTCCACGCTCCTGCAG
>NZ_JBXAXX010000265.1:0-245 GCF_056781995.1 Dellaglioa sp. CoH-57-MRSF-18 | reverse complement strand
CACGCGTGGCGGTCACTCGCACACGGGAACCGACGACACGACAACCGATGAAAGCGAACGCGGCTTGTTTGTCTTGTTCGCGCTGGTTGAGTCTGTGCCGAACGTGCAGAGCGTGAGACCGCGCCGCGCGGGCGTGTTGGAAAGAAGCCCGACGCCGCCCGCGAAAACCTGTCGTCGTATCGTGCTGCTCGCGTCCGATATCACGGGCTACGCGATGGAGTACGACCCCGCGTAAGCCACAAGAA
>NZ_JBXAXX010000264.1:0-246 GCF_056781995.1 Dellaglioa sp. CoH-57-MRSF-18 | reverse complement strand
CACGATATCTTGCGCCAGCGTCATCAGCTTTCCCGCAATTTCGAGCAATTCTTCCTGCTGCGCACTCGGCGGAACAGTCACATGCATATGTGCCGTGTCGAACCGGATGCCCGGCTTACGGCCGCCGCCCGGCGCACGTTCGCGCGAACCCCGGCACACGGTAACGACCTCGTTGAGCGTCTTGAGCTTCAGCGGCTCGATTTTCTTAACGAGCGCATCGATCAACGGCTGTTTTTGCAGTTCGCC
>NZ_JBXAXX010000263.1:0-246 GCF_056781995.1 Dellaglioa sp. CoH-57-MRSF-18 | reverse complement strand
AACTGATCACCCGGAGCAAACGTCGTGGTTGATTGAACACTCGTAAACGAGTTGCCGTTCACTGTGTCTATGTTAAGTGTTCCTACTTGCGTTCCTGTGTTGGGCGTTGACGCTGGGTACTTCATGATACGTACGGTCGCTGTGGTGCCAGATATCAGTACCGCATTTGCTTTCGCGCCCACGAAGTTCTGCCCGAATTGGCAGTTGTCTGAGAACATGTAGAACACTTCGTTGATGACGTTTGGG
>NZ_JBXAXX010000262.1:0-246 GCF_056781995.1 Dellaglioa sp. CoH-57-MRSF-18 | reverse complement strand
ANATGAGGCCGGTTTCCTTCTTGTCGAAATAGGTCGACGATCGGATCGTATCCTGCGAAGTCTTGATGTTCACGTCCCGCGCGGCAGACAGCGACACATCGCTTGTGCCGACGATATTACTGCCCGTCACGTTGATGTCCCGACCGCTCGTAACGGTCACGCCATCCGCCGAAATCGTGCTGCCCTGGCTATAGATCGCGGTCTGATCGATCCCGCTCGCAACTTTCACGCCGCTCACCACATTGC
>NZ_JBXAXX010000261.1:0-246 GCF_056781995.1 Dellaglioa sp. CoH-57-MRSF-18 | reverse complement strand
CTTTCTGGACTTGGTGACCCAATTGGTCAAGCGACTCACCAAATCGCACTTGCTATCGCAAACAAAGTTGACAATGACATTGTTGCGGAAGCCCAAAAAGCTACTCAATTTGTCGCAGAAGCGCCAACCACAGGTGCTGCTCTTGATAAAGCACTTGCAGTCTTTACAGATGAAGAAGATGCACTCTATGTGGCTGTTATCAACCCAGCTGACGCAATTGATTTGCGTACTAACACTGTCAAAGAA
>NZ_JBXAXX010000260.1:0-247 GCF_056781995.1 Dellaglioa sp. CoH-57-MRSF-18 | reverse complement strand
GGAGAGTTTCCGCCTGTCGGGACCCTGTTTGGTGATATCGTCGTGTACTCTGAGCACGTCAACACGCCTAAGGAGCTATCGCTGGGTCTGGATGAAGTGCTCGTCTACACCACGTGATCCGTGGTAAACTTCCGGGAAGTAAATAGTAATGGGCGCAGATTTCGGTCTGTCGCCCCATTTTCATTCGTGAAGAGGAATAGATGCTAAAGCCTGTCAAGATGAAGAACGCGGTCCGGTGGCTCGTGGT
>NZ_JBXAXX010000259.1:0-247 GCF_056781995.1 Dellaglioa sp. CoH-57-MRSF-18 | reverse complement strand
ATCGTATGTGATCCATCGAGTTGCCGGTGCCCGGGTTTGAACAGATGTATCTGCATCACGTGATGCAGATGTCCCCTGAATCCAATCACGAATCCCCATCAGGCACCCCAGCTCAGGTCACGCTCGTCCACTGGCACCGAAATCCACGTATCCTTCGGGAGCTTCGTGGGGTACGCGCCGAACGTACGCGGCTGATGCACGAGACCACGGTCCCACAGCTCTTGGCCGGCACGGAGACATGCTTCAC
>NZ_JBXAXX010000258.1:0-247 GCF_056781995.1 Dellaglioa sp. CoH-57-MRSF-18 | reverse complement strand
CTTGTCGTGCTTGCGCAGCTTGATGAACGACGAGTGGGTCATAAACAGTATGCTACCTTCACAAAACGGCAGAACACCTTTTCCGCCTACTCGGTTGTCATTGAGGACGGCCCGAATTCTGGTGTCAACAGTGCCAAGCTTTTTGTTATACTGTTCACCCNCGATCGAGTACTCGGCGCGTATCATCACGTGCAGCGCTGGATCGAGCAACGCCTTCAAATTTTTGATCGTCTGATTTAGCAAGTCA
>NZ_JBXAXX010000257.1:0-249 GCF_056781995.1 Dellaglioa sp. CoH-57-MRSF-18 | reverse complement strand
CACGTAGACGAGGCCGACGACGTTGTCCGCAACGCCGGCCGCGGTGATCACCGATCCTCCGTAGGAGTGGCCGACGAGCAGCACGGGACCGTCGATGTCGGCGATCACGCCCTTGAGATAGTCGCCGTCGCCTCCGGTGAGTCCGCGCAGCGCGTTCGGCGGCGCGATCATCGTGAGGTTCTCTTTCAGAAGCAGGTCGTACAGAGGCCGCCAGCCGGACGCGTCGGCGAACGCTCCGTGGACCAGGAC
>NZ_JBXAXX010000256.1:0-249 GCF_056781995.1 Dellaglioa sp. CoH-57-MRSF-18 | reverse complement strand
CCCTCCTATGCTGCCCATACTGCCACCCATACCCGCAGTCACCAACGACTGCGGCCGGCTCGGGGCGCGCGCCACGACCGCGTTTCCAGCCCCCACCGGATCGACATTTATTGAGCCCCCGGAGACTCCTAGAATACGGTTACGTGTGTACATTGTGTTGTCCTTACTGAATGCGTTTGTTCATTTTGAATCGTGTCATATCGGCACCACGATAGGCCATGCGAATAGCCACATTTGCCATGATCGCGG
>NZ_JBXAXX010000255.1:0-251 GCF_056781995.1 Dellaglioa sp. CoH-57-MRSF-18 | reverse complement strand
GGTAAGCCGCGATACGATGAAGCTGGCCTTCCGATTCAAGCAGGTATTCTCGGACCCGAATCGCGGAGAAACTCGTGGCCGGATCGTGACACATGCATATCTCTACCTGCTGAACGACTCGGAAAAGCTGGTGGAGGTGAAGGCCGATGACGACTTCGCAGAAGTGAAATGGGTGCCGCTCGGCCTGCTTGATCCTGCCGAGATGTATTCTGATCACTACTGGATCATCCACAAGATGCTTGATTCGCTGC
>NZ_JBXAXX010000254.1:0-251 GCF_056781995.1 Dellaglioa sp. CoH-57-MRSF-18 | reverse complement strand
GATGAAGACGAAGAAGAGGATGAAGACGACGAGTCCGAAGATGAGGAAGACGAAGAAGACGAGCCTGTGAGCAAGAAGAAGGCTCCGGCCAAGGGCAAGAAGAAGGTCGTCGAGGAAGACGAAGAAGAGGACGAGGAAGAAGACGAAGACGACGAGTCGGAAGAAGACGAAGACGACGAAGACGACGAGTCTGGTGAAGATGAGGACGAAGACGAAGAAGACGACGAGTCTGGTGAAGATGAGGACGAAGA
>NZ_JBXAXX010000253.1:0-251 GCF_056781995.1 Dellaglioa sp. CoH-57-MRSF-18 | reverse complement strand
CACGTGCATACTGTGGTGCCGGGTTGTGGCGAATCTTGCCGGTCTTAGTGATGGTCCAGCTATCACCAGAGTCAAAGTCCCGGGCCATGAGCGGGGTACGGTAGCCGCGAGAATTCAGATTGAACGATTCACTGGTCTTGCGACCAGCAGTCGTGCGCCGGAACAGAGCATGCAGCTCAGGCTCGTCAGCACGATCTATACCGCGATCTTCAGTCTCGTGTTGCTCATAACGACCACCATCACGGCTGATC
>NZ_JBXAXX010000252.1:0-252 GCF_056781995.1 Dellaglioa sp. CoH-57-MRSF-18 | reverse complement strand
ATGAAGGACTGCGCGTCGTCCACGAATTTGATGGTCACGGCGTCGCCGCACTTGCGCATTACCTCGTCGATGAACTCATAGTCCACTTTCCAGCTCAGCTTTGCCGACACGGAGCCACGGATTTGCGTTTTTGACACACCGTTAGAAGTCTTGACGGTTAGGCCAATCTTTCCCTTTTCGGTAGACACCGCCAATTCCGATCGCTCCTTGGTAGCGACAGCCCTCGCGTTATCCATGAAGCCCATCACATCC
>NZ_JBXAXX010000251.1:0-252 GCF_056781995.1 Dellaglioa sp. CoH-57-MRSF-18 | reverse complement strand
ATCGATGACACTACGCAGCGTACCTGCGTAGTGTCATCGATATCGTGAACGAAGATAGCACGGCCTAAGCCTCTCTGCTTTAATCGTCCCAAACCCCTTAACAACCCATGTGAGTCCCAACATGTAACAAATTGGAGGTGCATTGTGAAGCACAACCTTTATTGCTTTCTTCTACAGCTGAACGGTGCAAAACGCATTGAACGTGTAGAAGCTCGATCTAGGACATCGGCGTTCAACACTTTGTTCCGACTC
>NZ_JBXAXX010000250.1:0-253 GCF_056781995.1 Dellaglioa sp. CoH-57-MRSF-18 | reverse complement strand
AGTCAGTATCGCTGAATGTAGGGGTATGGCCTGCCGCGTAGAAGCGTGCACGCGCTTCTTCAACACTGACACGTTGCTTGCAGTTTTTGCACTTGGTGCTACCATAGCGCTGCATCGACATGGCAGAAGTGCCACCGACAGAACCACAACTGCCGCACACATAGCTTAAACGTGACTGAGAATTGACATAATCAGCATCCGTGAACGTTGGCGTATGTCCCCTGTCCGTAAAAATTCTGCGCACATCTTCAAG
>NZ_JBXAXX010000249.1:0-255 GCF_056781995.1 Dellaglioa sp. CoH-57-MRSF-18 | reverse complement strand
GCGATCAACTTCAGGCGCTTTGCATCATTCTCAAGACTGCTTACCATTCGGGTCCACGGAACGTTACCCTTAGCCCGAAACGTATACTGTGTCTTGACCAGCCGAACATGAGGCCGCAACTTCTCGACCTTGATATCGGCAATCACCGGACCCATCAAATTCCGCATGAGCACGTACCGGCCGTCCTTGCGGTTCGGGGTGCCTGACAATCCGATCTTGTATTCGCAGTTGAGTGCGGCTATCACTGACGCGTAC
>NZ_JBXAXX010000248.1:0-255 GCF_056781995.1 Dellaglioa sp. CoH-57-MRSF-18 | reverse complement strand
CATCTGCATCGAGCGCGCGGCGCTCACAACCATTGAGGAATACACAATGCCTAACAGCAAGCTCCCAGAACTCATCAAGCTGTTTCTGGAAATCAACCCCACCCCGTCCGATGAGCAATTCCACAATCTGGCGTTTTCGGTTGGCACTGATCCGGAGACTCTGGAATCCTATGCGTACCAAATGCTGTCGGAGGCTGAGGGCGCGGGTCTAGGCCATGAGATGCATCCGGCAACAGCTGGTACGGGGGACGCGAC
>NZ_JBXAXX010000247.1:0-255 GCF_056781995.1 Dellaglioa sp. CoH-57-MRSF-18 | reverse complement strand
TCCATGTGCTCCGCTCCTTGTTTCACAGTTGTGGGCTTTTTACGTGGACGCCCAAAGTCCACACGATCTCCAGTACCCTCGTCCAGCGGACCCGGGCAATCATCGTGCGCCAGCGCCTCGTCACAATCCTCCCACCCAGCGACCCACGCCGGATGAGCGTACTCATCGAAATGCCGTCCCCAATAGCAAGCATTCCACCCAGCAGCATAGCTGCGATTTGGGCATATCGCAAACACCTAGATCGGCACCCATCCC
>NZ_JBXAXX010000246.1:0-255 GCF_056781995.1 Dellaglioa sp. CoH-57-MRSF-18 | reverse complement strand
AAAATGACCCGACCACCAGTGCTTAATACGGTCCATGAGTTGCTGGCGGGCATCGAGGCCGTGTTCCTCAACACGATCTACGATAATTCTATGCTCAACGATGCGCAGACACGGAGCGCCGTCGAGGTCGCACTCGAAACATGGCTGATGGGAGCAGTTCCGCTCGGCATCGAGTATGTAGCGGCATGCACAGAACTCGATAATCCTCCGGACCTGATGGTGTGGAGCAAAGAGAACCAGTGCTGGGTCTACGAC
>NZ_JBXAXX010000245.1:0-255 GCF_056781995.1 Dellaglioa sp. CoH-57-MRSF-18 | reverse complement strand
GTATAGACGTTGGTAATACACATGCCAACTATGAGCAGGCCCTGTATCAGAATCTTCGGTACGCAAACCTATACTCGCTGGACGTAGAATTTTTGGTTCAGAGTCCTACACAGTTCCAACCGCTCGATACTATGTCCTTCATAGTTGATCAGGAGTACAGCCTTACTGATAAGGCGTACGCAGGCACATATGCAGTAGTTGGGCGTGCCATTTACATAACCGGTGGCACCTATGCCGAAAAGATATTGGGCACCC
>NZ_JBXAXX010000244.1:0-256 GCF_056781995.1 Dellaglioa sp. CoH-57-MRSF-18 | reverse complement strand
ATGCTCATGTTCCCTCCGAACGGACGATTGCCATTGATGCGACTGTGGCTGTGTTGATCTGCTTACCATCGGGACCACGCACGTTGAATAGAAGACGCCACGTGCCGTCCGGCAATCGATCGATGTGGATAAACTCTTTCTCGGTATGGGGAGTGGCAAACTTCGAGAGGGGAAGTTCCGCAATGGGTTTACCGGAACTGGACCGCAACGTGATATTCGGTGTCATTGATTCTCCTTGAGAGCGCGCATTCTACAC
>NZ_JBXAXX010000243.1:0-257 GCF_056781995.1 Dellaglioa sp. CoH-57-MRSF-18 | reverse complement strand
GAACACGGCGGGCGCATGGTCTAGTTTTTCGGTAACAGCCGCTGCGTGGACTGCGCCGGGGCCATCTGGTGATTACATCTTGGACATGGCATTCTTGCCCGCCGCAAACCGATACATCTTTGCTACGTCTCGTGGCCTGATGTTCGCAGCCAATCCGGGAGGGACACCGGGTACACCCAGTCCGCTGTCCGGAACAGTGACAATGACGCTGGCTCAGAGCACTAAGGCAACTATTACTACCCAGCTTATTTTGGTTG
>NZ_JBXAXX010000242.1:0-257 GCF_056781995.1 Dellaglioa sp. CoH-57-MRSF-18 | reverse complement strand
GTCCCATAAAACGGCCCGACGCGCAACACTATTTCCAGCGAGCCCATCCCCACAACAGCTCCCAGCACAAGAGCGCTAATTACGCCCAAAGCGCCTGCCACGTAGGGACTCACTTTTCGCCCCACACGCTTTTGTCAGCCTGATGCCGCAGGTAGCTGATTGCCGCACTCGTAATCACGAGCCAGATGACAGAGGCCCATGTCCCGTGATCCTGCGCAATAAGCTTGTTGCCGATGCCAGACGCTACTGCCAAGACG
>NZ_JBXAXX010000241.1:0-258 GCF_056781995.1 Dellaglioa sp. CoH-57-MRSF-18 | reverse complement strand
ACGTGGAATCTGTGCGTGTCCCTTGTTTTTGGTACGCACACTGGATCGTGTCCTCCAGCGACGCAATGATATCGACCAAAGTGCTGGGGTCCACCTCAGCCAGCGCGTGCTTGATGCCACGGCGGTCGCCAAGGTCCTCGATCACGGCCAGCGCCGCTACATGCGCCCAACCACGCGTATCCTTGTGATCGGCCAGTGCTCGCTCCACATTGAGTTCTGCATCACTCTTAATTACTGCCTCCCGTGTATTTCAAAATC
>NZ_JBXAXX010000240.1:0-258 GCF_056781995.1 Dellaglioa sp. CoH-57-MRSF-18 | reverse complement strand
ACATACAGGAGCAGTAAATGTACATCGAGGAACGCGCACGGAAGCTGGGTGATTTGGGGATTTACGCAAAAGCGAACCAAGAGCTGAATTCATATCCGGTGGACGGTTCTCTTGTGCCACATGATCAGTACATTCTGCGCATGATGATTCGTGGCCCCAAGACCGAGGGCTATGTGGTCCCGAACGAGCTGAAGTGGATCGAGCCGATGGTGATCCGTGCCGATGCTGAACAGCGCAAACTCGGGGTCAACCATCCGT
>NZ_JBXAXX010000239.1:0-261 GCF_056781995.1 Dellaglioa sp. CoH-57-MRSF-18 | reverse complement strand
ATGTAGAACTTGCGGCCGACCTGAATCAGCTGGTCGTCGCGCTCGACGCCGCTATCCTTCTCATGCTGCGCGTGTGCATACCACGGGTCGTACTTCGTACTGTCAAACTGCTGCGTTTCCGGGTCATACGACGGCAGATCGACCGGGAACTTCGTGGACTTGCCATCCTTCGTCTTGGTCTTGACCCATGCAGTTGCATACGAGTGAACGTCACCGTAGAGCCGCAGCGTCACCCACTTCTTTTCCGGAAACTTGAAAAGC
>NZ_JBXAXX010000238.1:0-261 GCF_056781995.1 Dellaglioa sp. CoH-57-MRSF-18 | reverse complement strand
CAGTTATCGTTTTTAGCTTCGAAAACGAAGCGCTGTGTTCATACGCCTTCATACCTTACCTATTGCGTCTTTGTTTCATGGCCGCTACCGAACTTTGTACTGAACGCGGTAGCGTTGACTGCTTGCGACCCGGCTTTGCCGAGCGCTGTATGTTGACCGGAGCTTGAATGCGAACTGGCTGTACCTTCATAGCCTGACGCATACGAGCCTCACGTTCGGCCTCCGCACGCCTCAGCTCTGAGGGTGCAGTCCCAACCTTGG
>NZ_JBXAXX010000237.1:0-261 GCF_056781995.1 Dellaglioa sp. CoH-57-MRSF-18 | reverse complement strand
CATTCTTTTCTCAATCCGGACTACATTCATAAAGAGGTGACGACGTTTGTCCCGAACTATGATGATTCGGACATCGAGCCTGTGACGCTTCCGGCGATGCTGCCGAACGTTCTGCTGAACGGCGGCGAAGGTATCGGTGTTGGTATTACGACGAGCCTTCCTACGTTTACGCCGGAGTCCGTGGTCGCTATCCTGCAACGGATGCTTAAGGGTGAGGACCTGACGCCGCGCGATTTTGCGAAGACCCTCAAATACTCGCAC
>NZ_JBXAXX010000236.1:0-262 GCF_056781995.1 Dellaglioa sp. CoH-57-MRSF-18 | reverse complement strand
GCGGCAAAGGTGCTTGGGTATTCGAAAGGTCAGACATTTTTCCGTATTGTATTTCCACAGGTGTGTAAACATATTCTGCCTGCCGTGACGAATGAGATCATTACATTGGTAAAAGATACTTCACTTGCATTTGTATTGGCGGTAACTGAGATGTTTACTATGGCAAAGCAAATCGCAGCGGCACAGACCTCTATGGTTCCATATATCGCGGCCGGTATCTTCTATTATGTGTTCAACCTGCTGGTTGCGATGATCATGGAGA
>NZ_JBXAXX010000235.1:0-263 GCF_056781995.1 Dellaglioa sp. CoH-57-MRSF-18 | reverse complement strand
GGGTCCGTTCGTGATCGAGATGGAGGAGGCGGACTGACCTCGACGGCTACGTGCCGCTGAGACTCACGCCCGACTCTGCGAGGAGAGCGACGAACGCGGGGGCGATGTGGCGTGCGTACTCCTCGGTGATGTGCGTCATGTCGAACTTGACCGGTATGCCGTCGACGAAGGCCGGGCACTTATTGTAGACGCAGAACAGCTCCTTGGTGTCGACGAACTGCCCGCCCGTTTCCTTCAGAGTCTGCTCGGCCGACATCGTGTAC
>NZ_JBXAXX010000234.1:0-263 GCF_056781995.1 Dellaglioa sp. CoH-57-MRSF-18 | reverse complement strand
CAGCCGGAATGGTCATCTACGGAGCCGGTCTCGGGCTGTGGAACGCCGGCGTGCTCTCGTACCGCCAAACCCATGTCGATCCTTCCGTGTACGCGCGGGCCACCGCCGCGTACCGGGTATCCAGTTGGGGAGCCAGCCCGCTGGGCGCTCTCATGGGAGCGATCTTGACGGCGAGTGTTGGGATTGGGTGGTGCTTCGCCGTGTCGGCAATGCTGGTCGTGGTCCAGTTGGGGCTAACGCCGCTAGCCCGTTCGCTTAAGGAG
>NZ_JBXAXX010000233.1:0-263 GCF_056781995.1 Dellaglioa sp. CoH-57-MRSF-18 | reverse complement strand
CCTTCAGAATCCACTTGAAGGCTTCCGCATCATCCTCACCGAGCTGGCCACGGAAGTCCGAGGGGCGCGATTCCTGCCCCAGCAGATCATCGAGTAGTCGCTGACTGTCTTCCTTTTTAACGGTCGTGACCTTGATGCTCTTGTTATAGAGCCGCACCCACGAACCTTCCAGCTTGGAGCCCGACAAGAACTCGAAATGCAGGTGGTGCGAAAGTTCGTGAAGGATACAGTACACCCAGTCCTTCTCTTCCATTACCTCGGGA
>NZ_JBXAXX010000232.1:0-264 GCF_056781995.1 Dellaglioa sp. CoH-57-MRSF-18 | reverse complement strand
CCTCATCATCAACGATGAACGTCTTCGCGCCACGTTAATACTCTTGCGTGCCGTCCGGAGGTTCAGGGAACTCGAACCATTCCACAGCCGCGTTGTGCAGCACGTATTCGACGCGTTCATGCTGAAACAGTTCGTGCTCCGGGAGCTGGGCCGGCCGCTCAGTATTGCCCAGCATCCATTCGATGATTGGACGCACGAACGCGGCGTCGGCCGCAGCCACAGGAATGGTGGCTCGGAATTTGGTGTAGCTGCTCATTGGTTTTC
>NZ_JBXAXX010000231.1:0-264 GCF_056781995.1 Dellaglioa sp. CoH-57-MRSF-18 | reverse complement strand
GCTTCTCTCCGTGCCCCTCCAACCTTTCCAGTCTTGAATCGGGTGTGCTCGTCTACTCCAAACATATCAAGGAATGTGGTAAATTTTGCGAGGTTGGATTCTATGCGGTCTTTTTTGCGGCCTCATCTGCGTTCCATCGTGTTTGCGTTGCGCTGTATGTGACAAAGATGTAATGCTGCTGCCACGCTGCAATTGGGTGAATTCCTGCATGCTTGTGACCATTGCGATCACGCGGGTTTTGATGCAGAACGGAAGGCCCTCGGA
>NZ_JBXAXX010000230.1:0-265 GCF_056781995.1 Dellaglioa sp. CoH-57-MRSF-18 | reverse complement strand
ATCTGGCAGTTCCCGCAAACTTCTCGAAGACGCTTGCTCAGGCTCTACGAGCGCAGGCGACAAAGGGGACGGAAGAGTACGATCCGGATCGACCGCAGGACCTGTTCGAAGGAATGGCGCACGCTGCTATTCAATCGCTCGTCGAGCAAGGCGCGTACAGTCCTATTCCGACTCGTCTTCATCCCGATCAAGTCGAGTGGGTTGTGAATTCTCTGGGTGAGCTTGGTGTGAAGATCGGCAACCAGTTCTTCTTTCTGTACAAAGG
>NZ_JBXAXX010000229.1:0-265 GCF_056781995.1 Dellaglioa sp. CoH-57-MRSF-18 | reverse complement strand
AAACGACGCTACGTCAAGAATACACGCGGCCCGGGCGGTAAACCACAACGGTACGTGACTGTTATTGTTTTCCTTGACCCACGGCCTCATGTGATGGTATCATGCAGCTGCGCCGATTTTCGCTATCGGTGGGAAGTAGCGCTTAACCGAAAGGTTGCGGCAGAAATCGAGTACTCGAATGGTGAGCTTCCAGTGATCCGTAACCCGAGTATGCGCACCTCAAGCTGCAAACATTTGTTCAAGCTTTATGAAACCATCAAACCTC
>NZ_JBXAXX010000228.1:0-265 GCF_056781995.1 Dellaglioa sp. CoH-57-MRSF-18 | reverse complement strand
GCAGCAGAATCGTCGTGTCCTCAATCGAGTGCTCGACAAAATCGAGCGTCAGGAACGAAGCGTAGAACACATCGATGTCGGCACCGTCAATGACTGGTGTTTTGACTGGGATTGGTACTACGATGCGTGGCCCGGTGAGCTGAGTCTACACGAAGAGTGGGAAGAGTACCGGAAGCAAAACAAGTAGTATGCGGATGTGGTGGAATAGCTAGACACGGGGGACTCAAAATCCCCTGCCGAAAGGCGTGTGGGTTGGAGTCCCACC
>NZ_JBXAXX010000227.1:0-266 GCF_056781995.1 Dellaglioa sp. CoH-57-MRSF-18 | reverse complement strand
CTGAGCTAACGGCCCATCTGTCAGTTCCGTGGGTTTCTTACCCACGCACATCCGGACTATGGGTCCGGCGTTCTGTCTACTGAACTAGAACTGACGAAATGAATTATACCGACCTATTTACTACATGTCAACAACTTTGTTGCAACTCGTACCGAATTATCATGAGCAGACGCCCAAGATGATTCTCACCGACGCCATTACACCGGCCCCAGATGATGTCACCCCACGTATTGGTCTCTTCAAGGTAAGCCTGACCTGTGTCGAGC
>NZ_JBXAXX010000226.1:0-266 GCF_056781995.1 Dellaglioa sp. CoH-57-MRSF-18 | reverse complement strand
ACCTGAACGTGATTCTGAAGTTGGCGCGCGATACGAATGCGGTGGGCATGGTTGCCGACCAGTGGCAGTCGATCGATTTGTTGCAGCGAATCCGGGAAGACATGGGTCTGAATCCGCTTGGGAAGCCCCGGTGTCTGCCGCGCCAGTACAGCCCGCGCCGCAAGGAATTCGATGCGTGCCATGCGATGATTGCCTCAAAGAACTTGATATTTCCGACTGTGACGGAAGCCGAGGGTACACGAATCATGGCTGGTGGTATTGAGGAC
>NZ_JBXAXX010000225.1:0-267 GCF_056781995.1 Dellaglioa sp. CoH-57-MRSF-18 | reverse complement strand
GTGTATGCGTTGCCGTCGAAGTCATAGCAGAGGGTGCCGGCTTCGCCCACAACAAAGTAAGCTTCGTTATCCAGAATGCCCGCGAGCCGTGCACGCAGTTCGGCGGCGCGTGCTTCAAAGTCAGCGATGGTCTGTGCGCGGAGTGCGTTGATTTGCTGAGCGTTCATTTTCGTATCCTTTAGGTGTCTAGTTGCTGGTTCGTCGTGAGCCAGTGACGTAACTATAACACGATAAAATGACGATGCGCAATACCCCTACACTATGCAA
>NZ_JBXAXX010000224.1:0-268 GCF_056781995.1 Dellaglioa sp. CoH-57-MRSF-18 | reverse complement strand
AGACACCGAGAAGTTATCTTGGGCCCCTACGAAGGTCTGACGCTCCGTTCCCAAGCCCGGCATCTGATACGCGTACACCTGACCTTCGTACAGAGTCACGTTGATGGGGTTGGCGTCCGTGAACGTGATCTCATCTCGGTTGAAGAAGTATTGCCCTGCCACGTGGAATTGGGACAGCGGAGGGAGCGACGAGGGTACCGAACTTTGGAGCGTGACAGGTATGCCGGCAGGTAGGAATCGCGAAATGCGAAGCACCTGCACCTGTGTG
>NZ_JBXAXX010000223.1:0-268 GCF_056781995.1 Dellaglioa sp. CoH-57-MRSF-18 | reverse complement strand
CTATATTCCTGTCGCCATTGATGCCACGGTCTTGCATGTCGCCGCGCCGACACTGAGTATGACACTGGGGGCCAGCGGCAACGAGCTGCTGTGGATCATTGATATTTATTCTTTGGTCATGGCTGGCATGGTGTTGCCGATGGGCGCACTTGGCGATCGTATCGTTTTTAAACGCCTGCTGATGCTGGGCGGGACGCTCTTTGGCCTGGCGTCATTGGCGGCAGCGTTTTCGCATACCGCCAGTTGGCTTATCGCCACCAGGGTATTA
>NZ_JBXAXX010000222.1:0-268 GCF_056781995.1 Dellaglioa sp. CoH-57-MRSF-18 | reverse complement strand
CGTGTCATCAGCGAGCTTAAAACACAGCTGACGGTGGCCGAGGCCCGGGCCGGTGACGCGATTTCGCTAGCCTCGTGGCAGACAGCTGTGGAACACGCGCGAGCAACAGGAGCATGAGTGTGATGGACCCTATCGATAAGGAAGTGGTTCAAGACATGTTCGAAAAATGGGCAGTGACCGAGGGCGATCGTCTGGATTACGGATACGTGCTTGACACGGATGTCGAAGGCAATTACAGTAGCGTTCGCACACTTAATGCGTTTCGCGG
>NZ_JBXAXX010000221.1:0-269 GCF_056781995.1 Dellaglioa sp. CoH-57-MRSF-18 | reverse complement strand
CCTGTAAGCCAGTCAAATCCGGTAAGCCGGTAGAATAAGAAGGGGGCTCTGTGGAACGACGCAGAGCCCCCTTCTGCCGTTTAGTGATCAGAATTTAATAGGGAGTTCGCACCAGAATGGAAAACAATCAACGCGTTGTTGACTCGTGCTTCGACCGTATGCAGGCCCGTAACGGCCTGACTGCCAAGAACCAGTCTCAGCTCGGCAAGCTGATTCCTATGCTTCAGCTCGGGGCCAAGAATAGCAAGGACGGTGAGGCAGGTCTCGCG
>NZ_JBXAXX010000220.1:0-269 GCF_056781995.1 Dellaglioa sp. CoH-57-MRSF-18 | reverse complement strand
ATTGTCGCCCCCGCTGCTCATGTCGCGAGCCGCCGTCCAACCAGCAGCCCAATCGTAATGGTCCATGGAATCTGAATCGTACGGATTCTCCCAGAAGCCATCACCGTAAAAGTAAGCAGCGTGACCAACGAACCATGCGCCCAGTGCATTCATTCCGCGTCACCTCCACGTGCTGAGTACCAGCCAGCATCCCACTCTGCATGATCAGGGGACCCGTAGCTGTATGGGTTGTTGTGACGCGACTCTCCGTCGAGGAAAGCGGCAAACCC
>NZ_JBXAXX010000219.1:0-270 GCF_056781995.1 Dellaglioa sp. CoH-57-MRSF-18 | reverse complement strand
CCCGGTCGGTGAACGAGGAATCACGTACGAAATGTTCGGATTCGACTTCATGGCCGCATTAACCAAGTCCGATATATAGAAGTTGGTCATCAGCAGCCCCGGACGCTTCGAGAACAATGTCTGGATAGCCTGCTCTACACTCTGCTGAACTTGTAGCAAGTTGGCGCTGTTGAATGCATATACGTCAAGCGCCACATTGCGGGCAATTGCGATCGGGTCCTGCCATATGAAGTACGTGCTGTACATCGTGACTTTCTGACAGTAGTTCAG
>NZ_JBXAXX010000218.1:0-271 GCF_056781995.1 Dellaglioa sp. CoH-57-MRSF-18 | reverse complement strand
ATGATGTCCTGCGCGTATGCTGTGCGATCCTCTTCAATCAATGCCGTAAGCTTGTGATCCAACTCTTCCAGCATGCGATTGATTTCGACCATACGCTTCTTGTCCGTCTCGGGCTTCAACGACTCTTCGTACAGCGCGCTGATCTGTCCTTTTAGGGAGCCAAGGTCACTCTGCTTCGTATCGATGCCGAGTGTCTTTGCGCTCTTACCGTACAGCGTGCCGANCACAATCGCCTTAATCGCGTGACGGAGCGNGTGATCCTTGTCCACCC
>NZ_JBXAXX010000217.1:0-272 GCF_056781995.1 Dellaglioa sp. CoH-57-MRSF-18 | reverse complement strand
GAAGGAAAACATGAACAAGTTCAATCGATTCACGCGTGGCTTTCTGGTCGCGGTGGAAATCGCGGCTGCGTGCGTCGCAGGCGTAAAGTACTGGTCAATGGGTGACGCGGTTGGCGGCTGTTACTGGCTGCTGATCGCGGTTCTTGCCCAGACCCTCATCATCGAACATAAACAGGAGTGTGGTCAATGAGGTCTATTCCGTCGATCCTGATGTATGTGTGTGCTGCATTCAACATGCTGCACGCCGTGGCCATTAACATGGGCGGCAACAC
>NZ_JBXAXX010000216.1:0-272 GCF_056781995.1 Dellaglioa sp. CoH-57-MRSF-18 | reverse complement strand
ATGTATAGGAGGGAAGAATGATAGTAGTTATACACGACGAGGACATACCGTACCCGACACTCGTCATCGAGGACAGGCAAGCCACACAGCTACTTGACGCGGAAGGCCCGGCGCACGAGCGCGTGATCGATGCGCTCACGACAGGTGACGCGGTGCTCCTGATAACGCCAGATTGGATAGGCCGGACTTTGGCACGCACCTATAAGCAGGTGACAGCGGTCCACAATACAGTGCAGCTCGATGGGGACACAGACGCACGTCTTCAGCGAGCA
>NZ_JBXAXX010000215.1:0-273 GCF_056781995.1 Dellaglioa sp. CoH-57-MRSF-18 | reverse complement strand
AATCGATTTTGAGTTTTTGGCGTGGCTGGTTCGCTGCTGTTTGTTCCGCGATGACTTGCGGGCGCAAATCGAGGGGCTCGGGTTCCCTGACTTTGCCTTTGCTCTGTACCTGTCAGACGCGCGCAAAAACGGCGATCTGGTCGGCATGTATCAGGACTATGGCATGTACGAGCCGGAAGCGTGGAACGCGTGGATTGCCGACTGTCGGCGTCAATATGATGCAATCAAAACTCGCAACCAATCGATCAAAAATTGACAATGAACACAAATACC
>NZ_JBXAXX010000214.1:0-273 GCF_056781995.1 Dellaglioa sp. CoH-57-MRSF-18 | reverse complement strand
CAGGGTGCCACGTTCCGGAGTCTTACCATCCCAACGCTTTGGGCCTTTCTTCATCTTCGTGACTTCGGTCACGAGGTGGCCATTCTCGAATGCGACGTAGTACCATGCGCCTTCGAACATCGTCCACACTTCCATCGAATCGGAAAGAGCGTTCGTGGCCTTAACACCAACACCGTGAGTGCCGCGCGCTGCTGCGTAAGCCGCACTACCCGAAAACTTGCCAGATGTGTGCAGCTCCGAGAAGATGGCCTGCATTGTCGGGGTCTTCACCAC
>NZ_JBXAXX010000213.1:0-274 GCF_056781995.1 Dellaglioa sp. CoH-57-MRSF-18 | reverse complement strand
GCGTGTACTTTGAGTTCCCACGTCGGCCGTCGAACTCGAACACTGCGCTGCTCGAACAGGATGATCCATTCAACATCATCTTCAGTCCTAATACTCCGCAGGTAAGCAGCAAGGACATTATCGTTGAACGTCAATTGGGCAAGCACCTGATCGTTCAGAACGCGAACCCATGGAATTCACGCAACCGCAATACGCTGGATTTTCAGGCCAATGTACGGGTGCTTCAGCCTCAAGAAATTTACCGGCTGCTACCAGTACGCGCCCGCGTCATGAC
>NZ_JBXAXX010000212.1:0-274 GCF_056781995.1 Dellaglioa sp. CoH-57-MRSF-18 | reverse complement strand
CGTCGACTGCGCCCGTCCGCGAGAAGCGGAAGGCTCACATGGTCGAGTGCGGAGCGCCGCGCCACGCCGTGCGGATTCTGGAACACCCAGACGCTGCGCCCCTCTGGACGGGTGACGATTCCCGAAGTCGGGTGGATCATCCCGGCGGCGATCGCGAGCAGGGTGGATTTGCCACAGCCGCTCGGGCCCACGACGCCCGTGATGGTCCCGGCCACGAAGGTATGGCTGATCGGCCGGAACAGCGGAGCGCCGGGAGCGAACGAGTGTGTGACCC
>NZ_JBXAXX010000211.1:0-274 GCF_056781995.1 Dellaglioa sp. CoH-57-MRSF-18 | reverse complement strand
GCTTTGCTAAGCACGGAACGACGTGCAGCGCGTGTGGTGCCGAAGCCTCATACTTCGCGATCGAGCGCACGTATTCGAAGAAAGGCGGCGACGGTCCGTTCCATATGAATATGTGGGGTACCGTCAATGGCAAAGACGTGATATTTACGCACGATCATACGATTAGCCGCCATAACGGTGGGGCGGACGCGCTTCACAACATGACCACGATGTGTGGGCCCTGCAATTGGGAAAAGGGTCGTCGCGAGTACCAACCTCAAGGACAACAAGGAAC
>NZ_JBXAXX010000210.1:0-274 GCF_056781995.1 Dellaglioa sp. CoH-57-MRSF-18 | reverse complement strand
GGCGTCCTCGTTGAAGACCCCGAGTTCGATACCGGGATCACCGATACTCCATTTGTCGTAGGACCGGTCCCGGCCAACAGTTCCTTCCGAATGGACCTGCCACGGCCCGAAGTTTTCTTCCTCGAAGCCAGTAACTTCCCGCGTAACGGGGCCATTTCGTGTCACCAGATAGACCCGGCCACACACGACGATCATACGGCACTCGGTTCGATGGAAGTGGTAAACGCTGCCATAGCGCACGCGCGGTGTGTCACCACCCAGCTTATCCCAGTAC
>NZ_JBXAXX010000209.1:0-275 GCF_056781995.1 Dellaglioa sp. CoH-57-MRSF-18 | reverse complement strand
CTTCAAACCTGTATTGATCTTGTTGCCGAAGTCGAAAACGGGATTCGCGAATCGAAGGGACGCTATGGTGTTCACTCGTTCAACAACCTGATGATGACTATTCGGGAACTTGTGACGGACATGCAGCAAACTCGGGATCGAGGTGCTATTGGTGTCACTATCAGCGAATCGGTTTTGCGGCCCATGATGCGTGGTCTGGCTATGCTTGTCATGAACGAGACTATGACGATCATGGCCGCTGCAAAAGGCAGTATGAGCGTTGACGAGTTTAAAGA
>NZ_JBXAXX010000208.1:0-277 GCF_056781995.1 Dellaglioa sp. CoH-57-MRSF-18 | reverse complement strand
GATGACACGATGGCATTTTGACAACTGTAAGACTGATCCATGTGAGGTGGAAAACGGCAAACGGAAAATTATTCGTGAGACTTCTCGGCGCTGGTCTGATGCAGAAGAGAAAATTCTGATTGCGGCCCGCATTCGAGATGGTGCAAAGCAGAAGGACATAGTTAGCGAATTCGGGCGCAGCCGAGAGTTTATTCGCCGGATCGCAAGAGAACACAATCTATAGGAGATTTAAATGCCGTCACGTCAGATTACCCACGACGCGCGCGAGGGTAAAGGA
>NZ_JBXAXX010000207.1:0-279 GCF_056781995.1 Dellaglioa sp. CoH-57-MRSF-18 | reverse complement strand
ATCTCGTAGGGGCCGTCTGAAAGCGGTCGCATAGTGATCCCCCACGCATGGGCACGCTCCATGCGCGATTGCGCCGAGAGCCCCACACCGTAGCCAGCGGTGACCCAAAGCGCCATCATCTCGAACGAAGTCACATGCTGCACGCTCTGTTGGCTCAACGGAAGGGAAGACAGTCGCTGATCGAGCAGTAGGCATGCCTCCGCCGGCCAGCGAAACACCGGATAGTCCAGAAGCTCGGCAAGCGTGATCTTCGCCTGGGCAAGTAAGGGGGACCCCAGC
>NZ_JBXAXX010000206.1:0-279 GCF_056781995.1 Dellaglioa sp. CoH-57-MRSF-18 | reverse complement strand
CCTCGGACGGGACAATATATGCAGCAGGTAACGCATTTTCGTACGTAGTGCAGAGCACGGGCCTCACTAACATGGTGATCGCCCAATCCGTGGTAACGGTGCCCGCGACGGTGCCCCCATCACTCGAAGGTCAGAAGTATCAGCTGCGCTACACACTGGAGCTTCCTCAAACAATAGGCGCACAGATCGACCCGACTACAGGTTCTGCCGCGCAGTCACGTTTCTATCAGTTTGAGAATTTGCGTGTCGTTGGCCTAAACACGGTACCGCTCGGCACAC
>NZ_JBXAXX010000205.1:0-280 GCF_056781995.1 Dellaglioa sp. CoH-57-MRSF-18 | reverse complement strand
GGACTAGAGAACACGTGTCAACTAATCCCCTATGACTTGTGCGGTCTTTAGACGGCGGCGCGCTGGAACATACCGGCCAGCAGGCGCGACGGCTGACGCTGAGCGCGGGCACGTGCTCGGGCCAGTGCACGCACTTGAGCGCGGGGCGTGTGTTTCAGGCTCGGGGCCGGTTCCTCGGCCTTTTCCGATTCTTGCGGGGCCGCGTCCTGATGCGAGCCTTCCGCGCTCACGTCGGATTCCTGCGTCGCGATCGGTTCGGCGTTATCACGGTATGCGCGGA
>NZ_JBXAXX010000204.1:0-280 GCF_056781995.1 Dellaglioa sp. CoH-57-MRSF-18 | reverse complement strand
CGGTAAGCAGCTCCATGTTCACTCCTTATTGCGGCTCGTCAAAGATGGGGGCGAAGCGCGGGTCTCCGTTTTCAAGCGTCCCGAAGAACAGCTCATGAGGGCGGACCCACGTCTTTCGTTCATGCGGCCACACGTGTTCGTAGATCACCATCTCTTCCTGTGTCTCCGAGTGCGTGGCAAGTCCCACGAACTTGTAGAGACCACCTTTGTAGTGGCGATGCGTGGCCTCGCGCAACGCGCGCTGATGATCCAACTCGATCTGCACCGCGTCTTCCACGGC
>NZ_JBXAXX010000203.1:0-280 GCF_056781995.1 Dellaglioa sp. CoH-57-MRSF-18 | reverse complement strand
CTCCCACCGTGCCCTCGTATTCAGGAAGCGCACCCTGCGCCACGAGCCATGTCGTGTACGAGTGGTGCCCGTCCAACAATTCGCGAATGCGATGCTTCAGAGCCAAAGACTGTTGGTAATACGTGCGCTTCACTTCACGATCAGAAAATGGGCGCATTTCATCCAACGTTTTCTCAATGCCGTTGCAGATGTATAGGGTTCGACCCAAGCGCAATTTCGCGATTGCGCCACGCAACAGTTCACGACGAATTTCGATGGTGCTCGTGCTCATCATTTCTCC
>NZ_JBXAXX010000202.1:0-281 GCF_056781995.1 Dellaglioa sp. CoH-57-MRSF-18 | reverse complement strand
ACTTGGTGCCGTACCAACCGTGCGCGTCCACATAGTCGAAGTTGATAGCTCGCGAACGCATCGACGCCGCAAACTTATCTGACGAGGAAGAGGTCATATTTCGTGTTCTTCTCCAAGGTTCTGTAGCCGTTAGTGAAATAGGTGATGGGGTTCCTCGATCCATTAATGAGGCAACGTACACGCACCGACTCGTGCAGAGTGGGCCTGTACTCCAGCAGCTGGACACCGCGACCATCACGCGTGATGATCTGTGCCCCTGCCGCAGCCGCATCAATGTCGAA
>NZ_JBXAXX010000201.1:0-282 GCF_056781995.1 Dellaglioa sp. CoH-57-MRSF-18 | reverse complement strand
CGC
Source organism: Dellaglioa sp. CoH-57-MRSF-18 (assembly GCF_056781995.1). The sequence goes on along the minus strand of NZ_JBXAXX010000201.1, from coordinate 279 downwards.
GTACCAGAGCCGTGAGGTCACCTGCCCACACGTCGGTCGCGCCCATGCAGTTGGGCTGTGCCGTTGTCTGAAGGCGCTTAAAGCCACTGATCTTAGCGGCCTTGAAAATGTCCTTAATGTGCACCGTTTCTCCTAATGTTCCTGATCCTTATCCAGCTCGTATCCAGCGAGCCAACCTGCATCCCAGTCCATCCGCTTCACGACATCGGCCATCGGGTACGGATTGTCCTCAGTTGAATCGCCATGCATGTAGGCACTGAGCCCCAACATCCATGCCTA
>NZ_JBXAXX010000200.1:0-283 GCF_056781995.1 Dellaglioa sp. CoH-57-MRSF-18 | reverse complement strand
TTCATCAACGCCGCCCTCGATCGCATAGAAGCCGAGCACGGAACGATTCCGGTGGTTGCGTGGTACCATGATTGGTATCTGTGTGAACGCCTGCCCGGGATTCTGGTGGTTGAGGACGACGTAGAGTACACACCTCCATACAAGCCACGCAACTCGGCGCAGGGCAAAGTTCTTGTGCTGTGCGCCTGATCATGCTACAGTAGCGTCCTCAAAGTACACAGAAGAGGTAGATCGTGCTCCAAACGAAATTCACGGAGGCAGAATGAGACAAGTGATTACGAGT
>NZ_JBXAXX010000199.1:0-285 GCF_056781995.1 Dellaglioa sp. CoH-57-MRSF-18 | reverse complement strand
GCGTTCAAGAAAAAGAAGTAAGTAGTTGACAGGAACAGGGCCCCGGCGTAAACTCGGGCCCTGTTCTCATATAAGGAGCGCAAAGTGCAAAACGTAGCCGATTTGATCAATCCTGAAACTGGCAATACGTACCGCGCGGATAACGCGAAAAAGAGCCATCGATTTCCGCTCGGCACTCTCGTCGGGATCAAAACGCAGACGGACCCGAAATGGGTCGGCGTCCGGGACGGTATGCGACTGTTTGTCGTGTACTGCGGGCGCGACTGCGATCAGACGCCGCTGTAC
>NZ_JBXAXX010000198.1:0-287 GCF_056781995.1 Dellaglioa sp. CoH-57-MRSF-18 | reverse complement strand
GAATAACGGATGCGGCTAGCGCCAAGGCTGCGACGCACGTGTTCGAGTTCGTGATCTCGCTCAGTATCGAACTTGCCATCAACTTCGTAGTCAGCTTCGATCTCGGACGTGGCCAGTAGGCGTGACGCCGCCCCTTCAACTGCAAACATAACTTCTCCCGGAAAGTGTATGATTATTTTTGAGAGTGGGGCATAAGCCCCGGTACTACTTAAATTGCGTTAGTAGCTGTTGGCAACACCACCGCCTACGCTAAGTCCATAACCCGGAGAGAAACGGCCCCACATAGA
>NZ_JBXAXX010000197.1:0-288 GCF_056781995.1 Dellaglioa sp. CoH-57-MRSF-18 | reverse complement strand
AACTTAATGAGTGGTTTTGGGAAATTTCTGCGTCTGTCTCGAATTTCACGCCCAAATCGCTTTTCTACAAACGCGAGTTCGAGGTTGCGGGGCGTCGATTTCTTGGCGTGTTTCCTATCGAGGTTCCCTACGACCATTTCGTATACAGGCTGAGTTTTGACCAAGAGGACCCCACGTGGCAAAAATCACGCACATAGTGTATCCGGGTCCCGTTCGTTCCAAGACTGACGGAGATGAGCATTACATAACGGCCAATCAGTTGGTATGGTTGTATGGGCTACGTCCCGG
>NZ_JBXAXX010000196.1:0-288 GCF_056781995.1 Dellaglioa sp. CoH-57-MRSF-18 | reverse complement strand
GTCTCCACTTCGTGCTCTTCCCCAGCCTCACGAATCTCGGTCCATGCGTAGCTGCGCCCGCGATCATACGCATCGCTGATGGTGCGCGTATTGTCCCCGATGTTCATCAAACTTTTCAGCCATCCAATCATAGTAGTGTGCACCTCGATTTCTTAGAACGTGGAAATAGTACCACACTTTGGATGGGAAATTCAACTTTGTCCATTGGGCCCAAAGCGCGTCCGTTGATGACGAGAGCGCCGCTCTTCATTCAACGCCCTAGTTCCGAGTTGGACGCTGCACCCGTAC
>NZ_JBXAXX010000195.1:0-288 GCF_056781995.1 Dellaglioa sp. CoH-57-MRSF-18 | reverse complement strand
GTAGAAGTCGCAGGCGTGTGCGCAGCCGTTCCTGTGCCTGCTGGATGCTGTCCAGCTCATCTCGATAGATATTGCTCACCAGTCGCTCCCGCTGCTGCTCGACCCGCAGTCGAACGAAGAACTGGAGGACGAATCGTAGCTGCTTGAACTCGAATCCGAGTACGACGAATGCGAAGAGCTGGAACACGTGTCCGATACCGAACTCGAACCGGAATCGCTCGACGCATAGCTGCTGCCACTGAACGAAGAGCTGGTGTCACCCCACACCGAGATCGGGCTGATCGGAGA
>NZ_JBXAXX010000194.1:0-290 GCF_056781995.1 Dellaglioa sp. CoH-57-MRSF-18 | reverse complement strand
ACGCCGTTCGGCCGTATCACGGTCAAGCTGAATAACGGGGACACGATCAAGGCTGAATACGTGCCGGAACCGGTCACGGACGTGGAGCGNGGGGAGTCGGTCGTGTATCCGGATGCGGATTCGAATGTGCTGATTCACAAGCACGTTACGCGCTACAAGCCGCAAGGTTCCGACGATGCGGACCCCGCACTTTACGCGCCGCTGACCGTGCAGAGCGTGCCCTTTCACGCTATCTCGCGTATCACGCATCAGGAACGCGACTAAAGACCCCGCACTTTATAGGGGTATTG
>NZ_JBXAXX010000193.1:0-291 GCF_056781995.1 Dellaglioa sp. CoH-57-MRSF-18 | reverse complement strand
CCATGATTCTATATCGCGGCGGTGACAACTATTTGGACCCAAAAACGACCCACGCGTGGGTCGTTTTCCAAACCGCATGGGCCGAGGCCCTGAAGGAATACGGCCAATGAAATATGATGATATAAAGTGGCCTGTAGTCGATTCCACAATGCTGGGTGCGGCTCGAAGCTATTTCGAACAGACATTCAGGCCCAATAACGTGGCGCAGCACTGGAATGCGGCTGCTGAGCAGTATTCGGTAGAAATGGTCCAACGCCTGTGGGAAACTTTCCTCATGGGATGGTATTCGAA
>NZ_JBXAXX010000192.1:0-291 GCF_056781995.1 Dellaglioa sp. CoH-57-MRSF-18 | reverse complement strand
ATTCGACACGGAAACGCGTAACCTGAGTGTGCTATTTAACAAAATCCTGACCATCCAGTTCGCGATGGACACAGAGCCCGAGGTAGGGTATACGGTGTCCGTCGATCACCCGCTTGCTCACTGGACCAAGGAAGAACGCCTGCACATAAAAAAGTCGTTGAAGAAGTTCTTCACGGCACGACAGGGCCCGATGCTCGTCACCTTCAACGGGATGTTTGACCTGCGGATAGTGCGCCAGCAGCTGCGCATCCCCATCATTTGGCATCGCGTATGGGAGATCACGTTCGGGGA
>NZ_JBXAXX010000191.1:0-291 GCF_056781995.1 Dellaglioa sp. CoH-57-MRSF-18 | reverse complement strand
GCCGCATTACCAATTTCCGCTCGGTGCATGACATTGATGGCTATGCAGCGACCATCGCTTTTTGCTTTCCGAATTGCCTTTCGGAAAGCAAATGCCAAATCCTCACCATGACAGTCGGCTGGATCAAATGAGAACCCTAGCGTAATGGTTCTTGTCAGATCGCCACCGGACTCGTAGTCTACACTGATCGTGCGCCATCGTGGTGCAACCCATTCGTGAATATCATGCGAAAACTCCACTTTAGCTACCATAACTTCCCCTTAATACGTGCGAATCGTCGCACCCTTGAAG
>NZ_JBXAXX010000190.1:0-292 GCF_056781995.1 Dellaglioa sp. CoH-57-MRSF-18 | reverse complement strand
CCTAAACAGGATCAGGATCGTACGTGGCAAAAGCGCATGGAAGACAGCTATCGCGGCAAAGGCCGACGTGCAGGCTCCGAAATTCCGAAAGGAACGTTCACACAGAGCCCATCTGAGATAGCCCGCCAGCTCAAACAGCACTCTACAGATTTCGGTGAAGCAAGCTCAAAGCTGAACGGCTTCATCAATCGAAAGGGGCGCGATCTTCAGGGGGCGGACAAGTCGCGGTTGTACGATGCGAAGCGTGCCCTAGACAATGCGTACGGCTACCGCGACCAGAAGGATAAGCAAC
>NZ_JBXAXX010000189.1:0-292 GCF_056781995.1 Dellaglioa sp. CoH-57-MRSF-18 | reverse complement strand
GTGTTGAGGAACGCGTTCGTATCACGTGCAAGGAGTGTGGCGCGGTTTCAGAGACGAAGCTGTCTCTGGCCGCCCACAGCTTTTTTCCCTTTGAATAGTTCAAAGGATACGATGGAGCGGTATAAGCTAATTGCGTCGGAGTACGGATTTTATCCACCCGATGATATACCGGTCTATCGTTTCCAGCAGCTTAGCGAGGCCGCACAGGAACGACGTGACAAACGAATCGAGGCCGCCGAGAAGGGGCACACATTCGTTGGATAAAAGAGGTGCATAATGCCCGCATTTAATA
>NZ_JBXAXX010000188.1:0-293 GCF_056781995.1 Dellaglioa sp. CoH-57-MRSF-18 | reverse complement strand
ACCGAGTACGGGGCCTGCTCACGCAATTGAGCGACGAGCGCATCTTGATCGATACGGCCAAACAGATAGGCGAAGGTGGCACCCGCAAGCGCCGGAAACTGCTGTTCATCGAACCCGAAAATCTTCCTGAGCACTACCCTCTCCTATTTACACATCACTCGCCATGCTTCAGCNGGTACGAATCGCTGATCGCTTTGAACGAGAAGCCAGAATCAGCGTGCTTGTAGACCACACCTTCTAGCGGACGGCCGTTGATGCCCTGACCCTCGGCACGTGCCAGCAGGTCTTTCGCG
>NZ_JBXAXX010000187.1:0-298 GCF_056781995.1 Dellaglioa sp. CoH-57-MRSF-18 | reverse complement strand
GCGTGCTTACGGCGTTATTCTCGACGCATCGTTCCATAAGGTTGAGGGCTACGGGGACGGAAAACTGTGGAAGGTGATGGGGCTGTTGGCAATCGACAAAAATAAGTATCCGGATGTCGCACAAAAAGTTCTGACACGGGAAATCAACACCTATTCTATGGGTGCTCTCGTTGATTACTTCACGTGTGGGTACTGTGGCGCTCAGTGTACGGCACGCCACACCTGTGGACACATCACGAGCCCGAAGCAGGTTAACTGGAAAAAGTATCGAGATTTCGATGGTTCCACGCATTTGGCA
>NZ_JBXAXX010000186.1:0-299 GCF_056781995.1 Dellaglioa sp. CoH-57-MRSF-18 | reverse complement strand
GTTCGAGATGCATCCAGTGATACTTGCGCACCCGCTCGATGTCCTTGTCGCGCAGACCCTTGAGTCGGCGGATGTCAGAGTTGTGGCGCAGGTCCGCGAGCTTGACGATGATCGAGTCGAGACTCGACTTCACGCGCTCAACGTACACGTCCAGCTCTTCGCCCGCGATCTTCGTGAGATTCCGGATTCCGTTGATCACACGGTCCGAGAAACCCTCGCGTCGCAGGAACGAGTAACCTGCTTCATGGTCCGAGGCAAAGATGTCCTCAACGAGGTCGTGTCCGAGCGCGATACACTGA
>NZ_JBXAXX010000185.1:0-301 GCF_056781995.1 Dellaglioa sp. CoH-57-MRSF-18 | reverse complement strand
CAGTTACCGAATTGCCGTGATACGCCTGCACGTGTGCGACCTCACGCCCGCGCCGGTTGAGGATGACCCATGCGCTGATGCTTTGCCCTGCATTCGTGTCTCGTACGCGCTTCGCCATTTTGCTAACTCCGTTTAGGTTGTTACTCGTTGAAAGTGAGACTATTGTATGCGGGCCGGGCGGACCCGTCAACAATAGTTGAGCGATTTACTAAGCCTTTATTCTGCGGTTTTACGCACCAAGCAAAAGGGGCCGCGCGGGCCCCTTTCCTTATTCGTCGTCTCCGTACATGCGGGCCAGATA
>NZ_JBXAXX010000184.1:0-303 GCF_056781995.1 Dellaglioa sp. CoH-57-MRSF-18 | reverse complement strand
CAACCATCCTGCCTGGGCGCTGCCGATCCTGCGGGCCTACGGTGTGGCGGAACATCATCGGTGGCCGCACGAGTTCCCTGCGGTCGACGTAGTCACTGCAGCGCTTACCGAACGCCTGGTCAATCCGGTCTCCAGTCGGCCGGCACCGCTCGACTTGGAGTTGGTCCGCGAGAAAGAGGAATACGAATCGGAAGAGATTCCGTGCTCGATCCTCGACATCGACGCGCTCTCCGCACCATGGTTCTTTCTGAAGGTAATGTTCGGCGTCAGCATCATCGCGATCATGTTGATCTGCATCATGCC
>NZ_JBXAXX010000183.1:0-303 GCF_056781995.1 Dellaglioa sp. CoH-57-MRSF-18 | reverse complement strand
GTATGACACTGCCGATGTACTGGTGCCTTACAAGCTGCGAGCTATGGGCATCAGTGAAGCATTCATGGAAGGCGATACATCGTACGCAGCGGCCGAATCCGCATACTCGTCGTTCCTTGAGACGCAGAACGCGTATCGTCAGTATCTGACGGACAGCATCTTCTACTCGAAGATTTTTCCGCTGGTGGCCGTCGTCCACAACTTGTACAAGGACCCGCGCAAACGCGCGCAGACAGGTCACGTTGTCGATTTCCTGTTCAACAAGGGTAATCGTTCGAACCTGAAGCTGCCGCAGCTGCACTG
>NZ_JBXAXX010000182.1:0-305 GCF_056781995.1 Dellaglioa sp. CoH-57-MRSF-18 | reverse complement strand
GCCAACCTTGTTCCAAACATGCATCGTCCGGACTCCCGATGTTTCCACATGCAACCGCGTCCGGCGCGCAGAGGGCAAATGGCTGTGATCAACTGCTTTTCGATGATGCCGCAGTAAGTGCCGGATTCTTGTTCTTGTTCCATAATTCGTAAGTACTGCTCATCAAATGCACATGTACAAAAAAGCCCGGAACTTTCGTTCTCGGGCCCAGTTCAACCTAGTATGAGTATAGTGCTGTTGGTGGCGTTAGCAACTGGCTCAATCTTTGTCCAGTTCTGTGTCAGCGTGTCTTCGAACATCATAAC
>NZ_JBXAXX010000181.1:0-306 GCF_056781995.1 Dellaglioa sp. CoH-57-MRSF-18 | reverse complement strand
AGCGCGCTCATCTGCGCAGCAAGCGTCTGTTGTTCCCACAACGCGATACCCTGACCAACGAACGTCTGCGTGTAGTTGACCTGCGCTTGGAACAGAGCATCCATCTGGCCCTGATCGTACGTGTAGCGCGTACCCAGCGCGTTGACGATGCCTCGGTTCAGACCCGCAGGTGAGAACGACGGGTTAGCCACGCGATCCGTACGAGCACACAACGCACCCGCCCAACCCGAGAACGGCACATATTGCTGCTTACCGTTGATCGTATCTGCCTCAAGAACGTCGGGAGCGAACAACGCGCTATACGTC
>NZ_JBXAXX010000180.1:0-306 GCF_056781995.1 Dellaglioa sp. CoH-57-MRSF-18 | reverse complement strand
GATGATGTGGATCGGTATCACCGGAATGATGATGACCGTCACGTTACGGATACCGCTGTTGAAGTCTTGCGCCGTGTTGTTCGACGAATCTGAGATCACTGTAGAATCTGAGATCACTGTAAAGTCCGAGATGCCCCGGGCGTTCTTGATGGTCTGGAGGTAATCCGAACACGACTGCACGATCTGACGACCCGTGAAGTCATCGTTAGGCTCTTGCAGCGAGTACAGCAGGAACTGATAGAGCGCGACCTTTATCACGTTCACAATACGACGAACCGACAACCACGAGAGCGCGCTCATCTGCGC
>NZ_JBXAXX010000179.1:0-309 GCF_056781995.1 Dellaglioa sp. CoH-57-MRSF-18 | reverse complement strand
CTAAACCTTGATACTCAATCAGGTCCGCTGGTTGCAGCATTTTCCGTCACCGCCAACCAATCATAAGGTTCAACATGGCAGATACTAATAAGCTCGTTCTGGCGGACTTGACAGCCGACGTGGATCAATTCGTTTCCCAGTTTCAAAACTACCTTACCACCATCCCATCGTGGCAGGGAACGCTCACGACAATGACATCGGAGACCCTGATCGAGCTAGCAGCATCGGTCGGGGCTTTTGCGCAGGGCCGCATCATTCGCGCTGCGGAGGACTGTTTTGCTGAAACGGCTCAATCTGATTCAGCAATCC
>NZ_JBXAXX010000178.1:0-310 GCF_056781995.1 Dellaglioa sp. CoH-57-MRSF-18 | reverse complement strand
CCACTGAACAGTGTCACCCGCGTTGAATGCTACGAAGTCATGGTGACGACGCCCGTAACCAGAACCACCGTTCTTTGTGTTCTCCGATACGATGTTGCCATTGTGGCGTACCGTGGTGGTGTTGGCGTTATCATCGATAACCCACAGATGCATGAAGCCTGATTTAGTCAGCGGTTGGCCGAAGCCCGCAGGCGCGCTCGAACCGGTCCACGTGAACGTTCCTGTGCCCGACGTTATGGAGTTGTCGATAACATTGAGCGACATACCTCCACCAGCTTTACCGATAATGCTCAGCTGGTACCAAGGACCC
>NZ_JBXAXX010000177.1:0-311 GCF_056781995.1 Dellaglioa sp. CoH-57-MRSF-18 | reverse complement strand
GCCGAGGTCGTTTAAACCGAAGGCTATAGAAATTCTGGAAGATTTTGCAATTGTCAGCCGCCGCGAGCGGGGTTACAAATGATCGACGCTCAAGACGAATACGTTCCGGAAGATGCACCCCGGGTGCCGGGTTTTGCTCATGCTGGTGCCGATTCGCGCGGCCTGTTTCTCGCCGCACTGATCCAGCTTCGACGTGACCCCCACTTCAAAGGCGACATTCTGCTGTCCGCGCTGCGTGTTGCGGTAGGCGATCCGGACTATGAATTCCAGTCTCCAGTCGAGCGCGCGGCTTGGAAAACTATGGCGTTTCC
>NZ_JBXAXX010000176.1:0-314 GCF_056781995.1 Dellaglioa sp. CoH-57-MRSF-18 | reverse complement strand
GTACTGAATGTTGCGACACCGGGTGTGCACGAACCCCGAATCGTTGCCCCTTTTCGAGTACGAGGTTCGCGCTAGCCGCAGTCGGTGTTGCCTTCGTGTAGACATGCCAACTGTACTCATTCGGGTCAGGTCGGCTAGAATTCACGAGGAACGAGTACATGATGTGTCAGTCCTTTAGTGCAGGAAGGTGGGATAGCGTTGCACTACCCAATTTTTCGATGTTGCGCTTCTTGAGTTCCGCGCGGTAGTTAGGATCACGGGTCGCACGCTTCGCTATCTTGTAGATATTGTCGTTTGCGCGAGCACGTGCATAC
>NZ_JBXAXX010000175.1:0-315 GCF_056781995.1 Dellaglioa sp. CoH-57-MRSF-18 | reverse complement strand
GTCCCTGATACAGCACGGCGGCTTCCCGAATCTGGGCGAGCGTGAAGTCGCTGAGTCGCTTCTTGTTGAGCGTGGGTTGGCGCGTGGCCCACTCGTCGCGAAGACGGGCCTTCGACATCTGCTTGTAATTGACGCCGGGAATCAGGTACTCCGTGACACCGCGACCGATCTGCGGACCTGTGAGCCCACGCATCACGGAATCGAACTCAGCGGCACGCGCCAGCTCTTCATCAGTCCACTTGCGCATTTTGTTCCTCTCGAATAAGTTGTGCAAGCTCCAGTCTATCACGACCTGCATCCGCAAGTCTATAGCTC
>NZ_JBXAXX010000174.1:0-317 GCF_056781995.1 Dellaglioa sp. CoH-57-MRSF-18 | reverse complement strand
AAGGCGCGCGCCGACGAACGCAAAGCCGCAAAGCGTGCGGCTGAGGCAGCGGCGGCCGAGGCCGAACGCGTGGCAAATCTCGCGGCTCGTCGTGCTGAATTCGACGCGGCTTATCCGGGCCTGTCGGGCCTGATTGATATGTACGCTGAGGGGTCGGAATTCCTTACAAGCATGGCCGGTAATCTGGCACATACGGGCACGCTCACGGAACGTCAGGCGCAAGCCGCACAAGATGCGGTGCAACGCGCACGCGCCGGACAGATTCGGCAAAGCCGCGCGCACCATGTCGGCACGGTCGGGGAACGTCTGGAACTGAC
>NZ_JBXAXX010000173.1:0-317 GCF_056781995.1 Dellaglioa sp. CoH-57-MRSF-18 | reverse complement strand
GCGTAGATAACCTGCGTCTAGATATCTATTCGGACTCTTCCAACCAAGCATTCAAGTACCTACAGGCGTGGAACAATACGATTCTCACGCCATTTGGTGCCACGGCAGCTGCCACGATGGGCGGTGGTTGGGGACGCCCGTCGGACTACAAGAAGCCAATCTTCGTGTATCTGTTGGACGTGACTAACTCCGTGGTTGCCGTCATTGAATATGTTGAGTGTTGGCCCATGACGTTCGAGCAATATACTTTGGAGTCCGGAGCAAGTACACGGATCGTCAACCGCGTAACGTTCTCAGTCGGTGACGTATTCATAAAT
>NZ_JBXAXX010000172.1:0-318 GCF_056781995.1 Dellaglioa sp. CoH-57-MRSF-18 | reverse complement strand
GTCGCGAACGTCTAGATGAGTTCTGGCACTGGGATTGCCATAAGAAGCTCATAGTACCAGACACCAAATGGATTGATGATCTGCTGACCCGTTCTTTTGGGAAACAGGCGATGCCCAAAAAGAGACGTGTACGTGATGGCACAGGACCCACAGCACAGCGCTTGGCCCGGAAGTTGAGTGCGGCGCTGCTGGCCCAGCACGATCTGGATGTGGAGCCCGGCGCATGGAAAGTCTGGGTGCAGCCGCCCTCCTACCGTGGACCACGTTGGGACCTAGCAAATTGGGGAGCGCACGCGCCACATCCGGTACACCCCAATC
>NZ_JBXAXX010000171.1:0-318 GCF_056781995.1 Dellaglioa sp. CoH-57-MRSF-18 | reverse complement strand
AGCGTATCCTGACGACGTACCGTCGTTTGCGAAGCGTAGCAAGGGACCCCACTTCGGCATGTGGAAGTTGGATGGCACGAGCCTCCAAGGACTGTACGATCGTGGCACTCCCAAGGCTCTTATCACGCGTGGTGATGGCATGGTTGGTCGCGATGTGTCGTACCTGATTCCGAAGCTTGTAGAGTTCGGACTGATTCCGGCACGGATTCCGACCCGAAACCGAACGGTCTTTCGATTCGAAGCATTGATGAAGAAGGATGTGTTTGCTGAGAAATACAGCCGTGAGGCAGCGGGCGACGACGGTTTCGACAATGCGCG
>NZ_JBXAXX010000170.1:0-319 GCF_056781995.1 Dellaglioa sp. CoH-57-MRSF-18 | reverse complement strand
GAATCAGGTCGAGTGATAGTTCATCATGCAGGTTCATTCTGGCTCCGCATCCGGGTAGTCTTCGGCATATTCGACATCTTTGCCGCTGCCGTCTTCGATAAATGTGCCACCTTCCTCGTAATCCACGGGATGGTAGCGGACCATGGTCGGCACCATGCCCATGAAGTAGGCAGTGTGAGCGATATAGCCGCTGCTGAGGCCACCCTCTTCACCCAAATCATGATCAGTTATGAACGCGGGCGCGTCGTAACTTGACCAATCACCTTCGATGCGTGTGCCTTCTTCGAATACGGCAGTGATGCGATGGAGACTACCACCC
>NZ_JBXAXX010000169.1:0-321 GCF_056781995.1 Dellaglioa sp. CoH-57-MRSF-18 | reverse complement strand
AACCCCATCACGATACTTACCGGTAGTAAATAAATTGGGTAGGACCTACCCATTAGGGGCTTCGCCCCATTCATCCGGCAAGAGCAGCATGTGCCGGACGTTTCGAGAGGATGCCAATGAAAGCTTTTTGGAAATGGTGGCGTGAACACGTTTCGTTTTCGAGCACGCGACTGCTGTTTGCGCTCCTGATTATCTGGCTTCACCGACTCACTGACTCAAGCTCATTGTTGTTTGCGCTTGTGGTTGTAGATGCTGGTGTATGTTGGGTGTTGGGGTCTTCGATGCGAAATCTCAGTTCTGCGGAGGAACGTTTCTATCAGC
>NZ_JBXAXX010000168.1:0-323 GCF_056781995.1 Dellaglioa sp. CoH-57-MRSF-18 | reverse complement strand
GAATTGCCGATAGGCCGGCAACGCCGCCCGGTTTGTCTATCTGGTCAGATGGAATCGCACCAACATCGTTGGCAGTCAGAACCAAATACTGATCGGTCTTGCCATTGACTGATTGAATCTGCGTGCTCAGCAATCCTGAGGATGTCACGTTCAGACCAGCGCCGACGATAACGGCACCCAGCGTCGAGGTCGTAGCCGGTGGCAATGAACCGTTGCTCAGCTGCAACCACCCGCTCCAAGTGCCACTGATACGCGACCGGAAGTACATGCTGTCCATACCCTGCCAGCGCTGCACCAGATCACCAGTAGTACCGGACGTGGAC
>NZ_JBXAXX010000167.1:0-326 GCF_056781995.1 Dellaglioa sp. CoH-57-MRSF-18 | reverse complement strand
CCATTGAACTGAGCCGACAGGCGGCCATCGCCAAATAAAGGGTGTATATGAACCTGACCGGAATTCACGCCGAATATTGGCGACAACGTAAGGCACCCATTCCGGGCTGGGCGGCCGGATTCATGCCGCGCGCCCGTGTTGATATCGATGCGTGCGTGAATCAGCACGCGGAACCGAAACCGCGACGCGCGGACGGCGTGCACGCGTGTGATAACCTGTTGGCTATCATCCGTTCGCACCGAAAGCATATCGCGCGCACGCATCGCGGCGACTCCAATGCAGAGCTCCGCGTATCCGCGCTCGCTTGCTATCTCGAAGGCATAGCG
>NZ_JBXAXX010000166.1:0-328 GCF_056781995.1 Dellaglioa sp. CoH-57-MRSF-18 | reverse complement strand
ATGGAAGACAACGGCTATGTGGAACGCGTCATGCTCGAATTCACGAAAGTGGCAACCGGTGCCACAGTCAAACTCGCGGGCTTCGAGATCACGGAACGCGGGGCCCAGCTCTATGCGGAGCTGAATCGAGGCCTCGCATGACGTGCTGCATGATCATGACCGAGTTCCGTGCGTTCTTGGATACACAGGGCGGTCGGTTCGCGGTCAGTGAGGGAGACGAACTGCCGTTCACGGCGCATGTCTGGGCCGACGAGATTTACATGGACGCGCCGAACGTGAGCGCCCGGCTACCCCTCAACTACTGCCCCGGATGTGGGGAGCGGCTGTG
>NZ_JBXAXX010000165.1:0-328 GCF_056781995.1 Dellaglioa sp. CoH-57-MRSF-18 | reverse complement strand
ACAAGAGCCGTGATATACGAAAGCGGAATTGCATCGCTCGGATTGACTGGCGTAGCAATACCGTTGAGCACCTGTGATCCCATGTTCAGCGGGCCCGTCATAGTCACGTTGCCAGCGACTGGAACAGCGTTCACGTTCGCGGCCGTCAATGACACGTTGCCGCTTCCGTTCGGGCTGATGCCGTTGACCGTGGATACAGTGCCTGCCGGAATCGCGGCGGTGACCGTGATTAGTCCGTTTGCTTCGGAGAGCGTAACGTTTTGACCAGCCACTAGCGACTTGATGATCGCTGAGTTTGCGGGAGGGTTAGACTCAACCAGAATAACGG
>NZ_JBXAXX010000164.1:0-328 GCF_056781995.1 Dellaglioa sp. CoH-57-MRSF-18 | reverse complement strand
CCCGATCCGCAGCTGCCCTTGCGAGAGACGCACCTCGGAACCCTCAACGATTGCACGCGGAGGATCGTACGGAACCAAGTGATCGATTCGGATGAAATCCGTCTCATTCTCGTCGTAGTCGCTCGCGACTTCCGCCACACGACCCCCGAATTCGATGCCCACAACCGTCCCGATACGGGTGTTGCTGTCATGGCCCATCGCCACCGGCATCCCAATTTCCAGTTTCTTCATGATCTTGTCCTCAGTTTAGTCCACGCTGGGCGTCGCGTAGCTCAGGTACGCGGCAGGAACCGTGATACGCGGTGCCGCCTAACCCTCGTCGAGTGCC
>NZ_JBXAXX010000163.1:0-329 GCF_056781995.1 Dellaglioa sp. CoH-57-MRSF-18 | reverse complement strand
AATTACCAATGAAAGTGACACGAATCTCAGTAAACCTGAGCAAGACGGTTCAGGCCGTTACCTACGAGCCTGTTTCGGTCAGCTTTAGCATGGATGCCGAACTTGAGGCCGGGGACACAGTGAAAGAGGCGCGCGCCGCACTGTACGAAGAGGCGGCAAGAGGTGTGCGCCTCATGATGAAGAAAGAGCTTCGGCGTTGGCGCGAAGAACACGATGAGTGGCACGAATAAAACTCGTAATACAGGAAATCTGATGTTCGCAAGTAAGAAAAAGGAAAGCAGTGCACCGATCGACGCAGAACAACATGCGCTTCATCGGAAGTATCGACC
>NZ_JBXAXX010000162.1:0-329 GCF_056781995.1 Dellaglioa sp. CoH-57-MRSF-18 | reverse complement strand
GCTATACTCCAAGCCACTTCCGCGTTCTCCGTTGCATAGGTCGCTTGAAAATTCGTTTTCAGGTCTGGTGACGTGGCAATTATACCGTTTACATTATCAGAGAAAACAACATATTTCGAGCCGTCGTACAGCGCTGCCTGCCACGCACCATTATTTTGCAGAGGTGTGATTGCAGTCCACGTAATGCCATCTGTCGATGTTGCGATATATCCATTAGCACCGAACGCAACCATGTACGACCCAACTAGCATCAGGGCGCTGATCGAACCTCCTGCGGAGCTACGCAATGTTGGTGTCAACGTTCCCGTGAGAAGTCCTGCTGTACCGAC
>NZ_JBXAXX010000161.1:0-330 GCF_056781995.1 Dellaglioa sp. CoH-57-MRSF-18 | reverse complement strand
AGCGGCAACCCGGCACGTAGCGCAGATTCCGCGCGTACGTCGGGGCCTGACGCACCATCAGTTCCAGATAACTGGGCTCGTTGATACCGTGCACGTCGATCAAATAAATGTCGTCCCCGAGCCGGATATGCATGACCCCGCGTCGTAGGTCCGTCCATTCGATCGCATCCACAAGGGGCCCCACAACGGCCCGCACTTCGTCGGCTGTCAGGCGCATAATCAAAGCCCGTAGGTGTATGACCGCGCGACACCTGCTGCGCGCTCTTCGTCGGTCAACCCGATCCCGATATGGTAGCGGGCGCGGGCGTCCGGCTTCAAACCCTCGCCTAC
>NZ_JBXAXX010000160.1:0-330 GCF_056781995.1 Dellaglioa sp. CoH-57-MRSF-18 | reverse complement strand
GAGCTACCCGCGCATGTTTGGCTCCGGTGGCTGGGATCGAACCAGCGACCCACGGATTAACAGTCCGTTGCTACTACCGCTGAGCTACACCGGAATTGAGTCAGATAGACCGGGTAACAACTTCGTCCGGCTCACTATCTGATTCGTACTACTTAACTGATGATACCAATCAGGTCGCCTTCGAGGCACACCTTCAGCTCTTCACCATCTACTTCTACGGTTGCAGTCGTCATTGACGTGATAACCGTGTCACCTACCTTAACGCGCAGAGGACGGATCGAACCGTCGCGCAGGATATGTCCTTCGCCTACGGCCACCACAACACCACGA
>NZ_JBXAXX010000159.1:0-330 GCF_056781995.1 Dellaglioa sp. CoH-57-MRSF-18 | reverse complement strand
AGGAGGGAGAGAGAGGGCTTTCAAGCTTCTTTGCCTCCTGATAGCGTTCGTCGTATTCTTTGTAACCCNCGGCACAAATCCGTGCGTGTTCGTCGGCTGCACGGGCCGCCTCGCGCCAGTCGTCATAAACAGTATGAAAAATCACGTGCTCCCCGTTTTCCGACCACGTATAGCCCGCCAGAAAACGGCCGTGCGTCAGGTATACGACGATGCCGCGCATGACCGAATTACAGTCAGCGTCCGCATACCATCCGTTATTGCGGATTACCGAATCCGCATCAAATGACGAGTGTATCTCATCCGCAAAATCGCAACGGCCGGGAAGTGCAG
>NZ_JBXAXX010000158.1:0-333 GCF_056781995.1 Dellaglioa sp. CoH-57-MRSF-18 | reverse complement strand
CGATATGCATAATGATTCGCAGTCCGAACTAAAGCACGAAAGTGTTAAGCCTAAGACAAACGCGGCGCTGCGCCTAACAGCCGAAGACCTAAACGGCGGTAACACTGAACACCAAGAGTGGCCATTCGAGAGAATTGATGAGGGTCCCCAGTCTGGAGTCTCGGTCACGAATGCAGATGCTGATCTAGACAGGTTGGCCGCACCCGGCAAGACGGGTGGATTCGACTCAAATCCCATGTGGAATAAAGCTACCCAGCCCCTTGGGCCAATGGCGTAATTTTATTCTGATACCTAAACAACTCTCAGGAGTACAATATGGCACGTTCTAGCCTT
>NZ_JBXAXX010000157.1:0-333 GCF_056781995.1 Dellaglioa sp. CoH-57-MRSF-18 | reverse complement strand
AGATCAAGGTGTTGATCGGCACCACAAAGCTACTGACGACAGGCACAAACATTCCGCGTGCCTCGGCCCTGTATAGCGTGATTATGTCCAGCAACATGGAGAACGCAGAACAGCGCGGGGCTCGGGTGCTGACACCGTTCGAGGGCAAGCCCGAGCCAATCTGGCGTATCTTCTTGGACGACAGCAACGTGTATCGCAGGTGTTTGGCTAACGAGTGGTGGGGCTGCTTGAGCCCGCGATTCAAACCCATCATCTCGGATAAGGACCTGAAGATATTGAAGGACTATCTGAAGCAAACAAGCAACAGGTCTAGCTTCAATGATGGTCCTGTTG
>NZ_JBXAXX010000156.1:0-333 GCF_056781995.1 Dellaglioa sp. CoH-57-MRSF-18 | reverse complement strand
TAGGACGTGTTTGCGCGGTCAGTAGTCGATCGACGGGCCACGTACAGCATGGTCACAGGGTCGAGTGTGAATGAGCCATCGCGCAGCTGGTTCACGAACGATTGTGGCATCGAATCCAGATACCGCTGCGTGTATTCCGAAGCCGCGTGCAGGAACTGCTGCGTAGCCTGACTCGTTACCACTTCGACCTGTGGGTCGATACAGAAGAACGGCGATGGCAGAACGTTGCAGGACAACGCATCATGGATCAGCGTGTCCATGAACTGACGCGAACGCGGATCGAACACCATAGACCCACAGAAGAAGCCGTCCACAAGGTAAGCTGTACTAATC
>NZ_JBXAXX010000155.1:0-334 GCF_056781995.1 Dellaglioa sp. CoH-57-MRSF-18 | reverse complement strand
TCTTCGTAGTTGATACCGAACAGGTACTGCGTCCCATTAAACACATATAGGCCCGGGTCTCGTCCCAAACTCGGTTGAATCAGAACATATGGGCGACCCACGTAGTCTTGACCTCGGAACTGCGTGTCCCAAGGTACCGAAACGTTAGTCACCGTTGCCGCACCCGTTTGCACGGTAGCTGCCGAGTAAAAGACGTTTGCGAAGCCTTGTTGATATGCCATGTTATTTCTCGCTATCAATTGATTGCAGACGTTGTGCTGCGTTCAGCCCGGTGTCGAGTGCCGGACCATCATGAGGGATTCCGTTAGTTGTGGTAAACAACGCGGGAATGGCG
>NZ_JBXAXX010000154.1:0-335 GCF_056781995.1 Dellaglioa sp. CoH-57-MRSF-18 | reverse complement strand
GATACAGTAACTGTCTGGCCATTCAGTGTGGACACATCATTTATGGACTGCGAAATATAAGGTGCACCAGTACCAGATGTCTCCTGCCACGACAAATAAGTAGTGTCGCTACCAGTGGTCCCGGTTGCTGTGGTCACAGTAGCGCCGTTACTGAACATGTACCATCGATCGGCCACGAATGTGGCTATAGCACCAGACGCAGGATTACCATATTGATTTAGACGGAACCTGCCATTGATCAACTTGTTCTTGGTGGCACCCAGTGTGAAGTTGCCTGTGCTGTCCGGGCTCACGCCATTGATTGTCTTGACAAGCTGGTTCGTGGTATTGGTTGA
>NZ_JBXAXX010000153.1:0-335 GCF_056781995.1 Dellaglioa sp. CoH-57-MRSF-18 | reverse complement strand
CAGTTTAAGCAATTCCCAAGTTGAGAGGACCCACAAGTGACGGGGAAGAGAAAGTTGCATCGTCGTCTCGGACTGCCGTACTCGTATGACACTCAGTATGCACCGATCCGAGGATTCTTCGGAGACAAGCGATTCCTCAGCAACTTCTTCCTGCGTCCACTTTCGCTGTACGGTGTCGAGTTCCCGTCATCCGAGCATGCCTTCATGTGGCACAAGTCGGAAGATGCAGGGTACAGAAAACGTGTGCTCGCGGCCCCGACGCCAAAGCGCGCAAAAGCAGTGGGAAAGTCTGCTGCGCTTCGTCCCGATTGGGATAAGAGCTACAAGTTTGAGGC
>NZ_JBXAXX010000152.1:0-336 GCF_056781995.1 Dellaglioa sp. CoH-57-MRSF-18 | reverse complement strand
CGAAGTACCTGAAATGAACGTCATCGAGTTTCTTGAAATCTTCAGCTAGTAACTGATCGATAAGCTGATGGGCGCGTTGTGTGTCCATCGCGTCTCCGTATAAAAAGGCCGGTAACCCGGCAACTAGGTCATGCCTGACCATTCTCTATTGTTGTGGGCACTGTCACGAGTTTTAGGAAGCACGGGCCCGAGACCGGGCAACTGGCTTCACACCAACTGTACCTTAGCATGGCTCTTAACCCCAAGAGCCCCGGAGCCCCGCGCGGGATAAATCCGGTTGCAATACACTGGCGGTGCCTCTTCCTCGACAGTTAGGATTGGGGATTCTTTCGCTCT
>NZ_JBXAXX010000151.1:0-337 GCF_056781995.1 Dellaglioa sp. CoH-57-MRSF-18 | reverse complement strand
GCTGGAGCCTGCTGCATAGGAGGACGCGCACTCGTGATTCCGGGGATATCCACGGGATGCGGCAGATGCGCCACACTCTTCAGCTTATCAGCCTGAATCTGAGCCATGCGCTCTTGCTTATCTGCCGGAAACGCATCGAACGATGTGGTCTTCGACTGAGGTACGTAGTTTTTTGTGTCGATCATTGTGATTATCCTAGGATGCTATCGAGAGCACCCCCAAGCGAGTTGATAGCGGTCTGCGAAACGGTGTTCACCACTCCGTTGACCAAACTTTGACCAGCGTTGAACACCACCTCACTGATTAGGTCAGACGAGACGTTTGCCAGATTTATGAA
>NZ_JBXAXX010000150.1:0-338 GCF_056781995.1 Dellaglioa sp. CoH-57-MRSF-18 | reverse complement strand
TCTAGGAGAATTCATGAAGGTCAGTAGAGGTAAGAAACGCATGCGTCAGGTACTAGATGCGCGACGCGCATGGAAACGTATGTACTGCGAAGCAACGTTCGAGTTCCTGTATAATGCGCGACCAAACCGCAAATTCGGCACCACCAGTAGTGCACATGGTGCCCGCGTAATCGACCGAATCACAGGAGGCGTGTGGCCGCCCTACGAGAAGTTCGACATTCCAGTATCCTCGTTTCCGGCACCTCACAATCTGACACTTCCGGTTGAAGCACAGGACCTGAAGAGGCGGGTCAAGGTAGCGTCATTCTGCACTTGACCAGTCGGCGCGTAACGTAGTA
>NZ_JBXAXX010000149.1:0-340 GCF_056781995.1 Dellaglioa sp. CoH-57-MRSF-18 | reverse complement strand
CAAGTTGGTAATACGCAAGTCCCACAAATGACAGTGCAGTACGCATATAAACGCGTAAATAACCCCACTCTAGTAGCCAGCAACGTCTCATCTTCAGGTTTGGCTGCGGGCAATCCAACAATAGCTTCCCAGACCAATAACGGGGCGCGGTTGAATCTTCCGGCCGGTAACGTATTGCTAGGAGCATTTGGTACGTACAGTTTTGGATTAACTGTGAACGCAGAATTGCCGACGACGTAAAGACACACTGTCTCAATTTTAGTGTGCACATCAATAAGGAGTATTAAATGAGTACAGTAGTGGGCACATGCCAAGATTGTCTTGTGTCAGTGCCGCCGGC
>NZ_JBXAXX010000148.1:0-341 GCF_056781995.1 Dellaglioa sp. CoH-57-MRSF-18 | reverse complement strand
ACGATATCCGGGGTTCGAGGCGTTGCTTGGTAAGACGCTGGTTTCTGTGACAGGTCTTGAAGAAGGCTCTGACGAAGTGACGTTCATGGCTGAGACCGGTGAAGTCTACAGCATGTACCATCAACAGGACTGTTGCGAGTCGGTATACATCGAGTCGGTAACTGGGGACGTGAACGACCTGATCGGGACACCTATTCTCATGGCCTAGGAAGTTAGCGATACCGACTTTCCGCCTCCGGCTGGCGAGTACGTCGATTCGTATACGTGGACGTTCTACAAGCTCGCGACCATCCGAGGCTACGTGGATATCCGATGGCTGGGCCAAAGTAACGGCTACTATT
>NZ_JBXAXX010000147.1:0-344 GCF_056781995.1 Dellaglioa sp. CoH-57-MRSF-18 | reverse complement strand
TGGTGGCTAAGAAAACGACATTGACCCGGGCCGAGATCGCGACGCTGATTAAACAACATGTCGCAAATTACTGGCGTGAAAAGATGTATGCGGTCAGCGCCGAAGTCGGTCTCAATAAAGGCGGTTCTCTACGTGCCGACATAATGGCGGTGCACGTCAAAAACGAAATCGTCATGGTAGAAGTCAAATCCTCATGGGCTGACTTCAAAGTCGATAATGACAAAGGCAAGTGGCGGAAGTATCTGCCATTTTGCAATCGCATGTACTTTGCATGCGGTGCTGCCACGTATGAAAAAATTAAACCCCGCCTCCCACCGGAGGTCGGGGTATTTGTCGTTCGGTAC
>NZ_JBXAXX010000146.1:0-347 GCF_056781995.1 Dellaglioa sp. CoH-57-MRSF-18 | reverse complement strand
GTTCAAGATGCACGGGGCATCCTTTCCACGCTTTGTAGGACATACGGTTGGTTGGCGGCGGCAGGAATCGTGCAAGCTCATCGCGTGGGAATGCGATGCCGTTACGGTTTGGAATATCGGATGGACACACCAACGTCGAGACGATGATGTAGTCTTCGATACGCGGAGAAATCTTATAGGTCTTTGCTGCAAACGGAAGCCACGTTTCGTAGTCCAAACGAGACACGAGGCCCTGATCTTTTTCCGCGTCAACAGCATCTTCGGTTCGACTCACGTTGTCAACATGCTGAGTCTGAAGCGCTTGTTGCTGGGCGTCCTCCGGTTCAATTGCCGGAGGCACGTCCGCA
>NZ_JBXAXX010000145.1:0-348 GCF_056781995.1 Dellaglioa sp. CoH-57-MRSF-18 | reverse complement strand
CCAACTGCTGAGCGGTGAAGATCGTGACAGCCCCAAAGTGAAGATGGTACTGAGCGTGTCGCGGCGCACCTGTTCGGCGGCAAAGAGATCGATCCGGAGACAGGCAAGAAGGTACCGTACGGGCCGTTCGACGGGAAGGTGCTGATCTTCACAAACAACTTGATCAGCGCCGAAGAGGTGTGGCGTTTGGCACCGCCTGAACTGAAGGCGTGCGGGATGCTGTACAAGGCTCAGAACAAGGTGGAGCACGGCCGACGTTTCGAGAAAATGGCGCGCATTCGCTGGATGGTGGGCGTCGAAGTCTCGATGAACGAGGGTCTTAACTTCCAGTTCGTGAGCCGTATATGC
>NZ_JBXAXX010000144.1:0-348 GCF_056781995.1 Dellaglioa sp. CoH-57-MRSF-18 | reverse complement strand
CTAATAACCATTACACTTCGTGGCACTTGGCTATAAGGAGTAGAAAATGCCAGCACAATTCATTGCGTCGGCCGAAGGCTTCGACATTTATCCTTCTGGCACGCTGGCCGCGAACTACCCATGGTTCGTGACCAATAGTGCCATTGCCGGGCAAATCAACTTGTCGGCAGGAGCTTTTGGCGGGGCCGCACTCACGTTCCCAGTGAGCGGAGCACCAACCTCGCTCACCTCTGGGTTTGAGTATCAGTTTCCGAGCACGATGCAGATCATACGAGGTAACACGACGACCGCAGGCAAAGGTGCTTTCGCAATTAACTTCTGGTTGAACGTGAACACTATGAACCCGGG
>NZ_JBXAXX010000143.1:0-349 GCF_056781995.1 Dellaglioa sp. CoH-57-MRSF-18 | reverse complement strand
GTATCAAAGGGCATGTCGTTTACCCCTTCGCTGTTCCAGAACTTCGGGTCTGGCGGTTCGAGTACAGTGACGCTATCAGGAACGCCTATTGCGGTGCCGGCAAATACATGGACGAGATGTCAGCAGACATTTAGCATTCCTTCGGTTGTGGGAAAGACGCTGGGCACCAATCACTATCTGCGGTTCCAGCTGGCTACGACGGCGGCACCCGGCACGTTCACGGCGCTGATCACTGAGGTGCAGCTCGAGCAGGGCCCATCCTATACGGGCTTCGAATTCAAGGACTTGTCGGTGATGGCGAATGAGTGCTTGTTCTATTATGAAGCCTTCCCGGGATCGCCATTTGCGT
>NZ_JBXAXX010000142.1:0-350 GCF_056781995.1 Dellaglioa sp. CoH-57-MRSF-18 | reverse complement strand
CGACGTTGGCCATGACGCGCACCGTGGTTTCCTTCGCACTCATTTCGAGAGGAACCACCAGCACCTTGTAGCCGGCGCTAGCCATCTTGGTCGCGATGTCGTTGGCAAACAGCGATTTACCGGCACCTGAGCCTGCGGCGATGGTGACCATCGAGCCGCGAGCAAATCCCCCGGACTGCCGATCGAATTCGGGAATGCCGGTCGGTATGATGTCGTCACCGGACTCGGCGTACAGGATGTCGCGGACCAGTGCCGTCGCATTGTTGTTCATCCCGAAGTGGGTGAACGCGTCTTTCGTGCTCTTTGTGGCACGCGCGCTCGACAGGCGCAGTGCCGTATCCTCCAGAAGC
>NZ_JBXAXX010000141.1:0-351 GCF_056781995.1 Dellaglioa sp. CoH-57-MRSF-18 | reverse complement strand
CCTTCAGTGCAGCCTGAATAACAGCCAACCGGCGATTGCCCTCGATCATGTCTTCCACGAAATACCAAGGGGCGCTCTTCGCTTTGTTGATAACATCGACTTGTGCGTTCACCACCGCGATCTGCGCTGCCTCATCGATTCGGAGCTTCCGGATACGGCGGCGCAGTGCCGCGACTTTGAAATGCTTGGTGACTTTTTCGAACATGTGAACCTCCAATAATTTAGTGATTCCCATTATACCTACTTCGAGCGACCAGTCAACCCCGATGAATCACTTCGGGCTCAACCCCAAACACGGCACGTACATACTCCGGGCCCGTGCCTGCTGCCGCTTCGATACTCAACACCGCC
>NZ_JBXAXX010000140.1:0-351 GCF_056781995.1 Dellaglioa sp. CoH-57-MRSF-18 | reverse complement strand
GAAAAAGACGGACCCGACACGATATGGTGATGGGGAAACTTCGTATTATTCAGGAGTACAGGGCAACCGCGCTAGTATCAGTGCTGCTGAAATGGCAGCAACGCTACAGCGCGAGCGCGGGAACAACACAGGCGGCCAAACAGAAGTGACGCAGCCACAGGTGCGTGTGCGAGCCGACACAACTATGAGCGCGGCACCACCGCAAGCACGAGGCCAATCCGCTCAGCATGCACCCGGTTCACTTCAGGCACAAGAGGCCCATGATCAGGAAATCATTCGTGGTCGAAGAGGTGAACTAATAGCAGTAACCCAGTGAGGTTTCAATGATCACTCCATATACAGTACTCATAC
>NZ_JBXAXX010000139.1:0-352 GCF_056781995.1 Dellaglioa sp. CoH-57-MRSF-18 | reverse complement strand
GCTCATGTTGGTTCAGAGCGCGCCCATTGAGCTTGATGCTCAACGATTCCATCCAGTCCTCGAACTTCATGCACGCTCTCCGCGCAAGGGCCGGGCCGCAACGTCGCGAATCCACTTCAGCCGACGCGGGTTGCGGTATTTGACCTCGTGCAAGTACTCGCGAAAAGCCCGCGCCGCCAACGCATCATCTTCGTTCCCGGCAGGCGGCACGAACTCATTGAACGGATATGTATCGTGCAGCCCCGCGATCACGAACTGGTTGATCAGCGCCTGACGGAATTCGCGGCTCTTTTTCCACGCCTCCGGCTGTTCCGACATGCGATCGTACAGCCAAACTTCGGCATTGAGGCAC
>NZ_JBXAXX010000138.1:0-354 GCF_056781995.1 Dellaglioa sp. CoH-57-MRSF-18 | reverse complement strand
TCTTGAGCGTGTGGCATTCGATGCCGAACAGAGCCTCGTCCTTCTTGTCGTTCAGGCGCACGAACTGTTTGTGCTCTTCCGCGAACTGTTCGAGTTCCGTGTGCCGGACACGATCCAGTTCCAAACCTAGATACTGCTCCAGCGACTTGAACATGGGACGCACCTCACGGTGATACTTCTTGTTCATCTTCATCTTCCTCAACTAGTTCGTTCATGGCATTCATCAGCCGCTGTTCGACTGACGCAGCCCAGTCATCATATTCGCTCCACACCGCGCGCCGCACGATGCACAGCGAATCCTCAAGCAAACTATACAGATCAGCAGCGTCCATGTCAATTACGTTTGCTCTTGGC
>NZ_JBXAXX010000137.1:0-357 GCF_056781995.1 Dellaglioa sp. CoH-57-MRSF-18 | reverse complement strand
GAACCAACATGAGCAATGGCTGATGCAGCTCGCCTTCGAGATGGGTCAGTTGACGCGAATCAACGAAGTCCGGCACATCATCCAGAGCCTGAGAGAGCAGTACGCTGGTGATGTGGACTCGATTCACGTGAGTGAGGGGTTTTCGGAGATTGAGGCTCGAATCTTTGAACTTGTACAGGGAGAAACTGAAGATGTCTGAGTTGACGGATAGTGTAGTCGAGGGCTCGATGCAGGAAGTCACGTGGATCGAGATTGCGGATCGCGGTCTGCTGTACCGTATCAAAAACGAGATCATGCACCCGCTTGGGCTTGCCGTGTTCTACGATCCGGCGACTGGTGTATCGGAGGGCGCATTCG
>NZ_JBXAXX010000136.1:0-357 GCF_056781995.1 Dellaglioa sp. CoH-57-MRSF-18 | reverse complement strand
GGTTGAAGCCAAGCTTCACGATGTGGGCAGACCGTCTGCGCGACGACACCGATATCGGTGCGCTCAACGCGATCCGTGCACGCGCCAAGTTCACGCGCCGTGAGGTTCGCTACCTAGCCTCGATTCTGCAAGATAAGCCGAAGACTAGCGCTCGTCTTGCTGAGCGCATCGCGCGCTACAGCGCTAGGAAGTAATTAACACGGAGTCCTACTGATGTACATAGACCTTCCGAAAGACCGCATTGGAAACATTCACGACAACCAGAAGTATGAACGTGAGAAAGAACGCCTTCGCGGTGATCGCTGTGGCTACGAAATTCCGAAAACAGGAAGCGTTGAGGATGTCACCAAAAGGTTG
>NZ_JBXAXX010000135.1:0-359 GCF_056781995.1 Dellaglioa sp. CoH-57-MRSF-18 | reverse complement strand
ATTCAATACTTATTGATACTATAACACAACCAGCACTCGATTGCTAGTATTAAATTGGGAATTTCTGGTAACGTGCACACAATATACTACAGCACACCCATTCGGCGGTGCATCTCGTCAATAGAGCCAGCGGTTTCCAACAACGTCCGATGCTGCATCCAGCCGCCAGTCAGGTTCTGCGACGGATAGTTGAAGGCAGTTGCAATAGCCTGATGTTCAAGAGGGCTGGCGTGCAGCGGACGACTTTCGACCAGACGACGATACAACTCAAGGTCCTTGGCCAATAGAGGATTTTGTCCGTCATGCGTCAGGTACGAGACGCGGGCGCAACGAGCAGCCGACATCGCGATCAGCTCGTG
>NZ_JBXAXX010000134.1:0-360 GCF_056781995.1 Dellaglioa sp. CoH-57-MRSF-18 | reverse complement strand
CACGGGTCTTGCCGAGTNCGGGAACACCGGACACGTAGTTTACGGTAATAGTCATTGCTCACCAATGATCAGGGACTGGATGCTCTAAAATTGGTGATTGTGAAAACGGTTAAAACGGGGCTGCTGGGCATTGTAACACACCCTTTACGGGCGGCCGTCTTAACATGAGGCTGTCTCCTTATACGGGCGACCGTCTTAACATGGCGGGTACCGATCGGGGATGCTCCTTCGGAGCCGGATGTTACAACACCCATCCATATAGTCTTTTAAGGGCGACCGTCTTAACATGGGAAAGGGGAGGGTTCGGGAGGGCGCAGCCCTTCCGGTGGGATGAGCGCAGCGAATCCCTCACCTGACAAT
>NZ_JBXAXX010000133.1:0-361 GCF_056781995.1 Dellaglioa sp. CoH-57-MRSF-18 | reverse complement strand
GTGCCACGCACGAGCATCATTCAGGTCCTTTGGATCGACAATACGCGGATTGCTTGCGGACATGGCCCGAAGCATAGTCTCAGCCAAATCTTTGATTTCGGGCTGGGCATCCGGGTGATTACGCAGCTCAAAGAAGTTGTCCCATTGACTCGACGTGACCACCACATTGATGTTGGTAAACGCCTCAAGCACGCGATTGGCAACCTGCTTGTGGATGTTGTACTCATTGGTCCAGCGCTCAACGTAATCAGCAGTCAGGTTTGCCAGCTCCTGCCATTCCTTTCGGAACTTATCGAGAACATCGGCAGTAACTTGATCGCTAGCCTGCATGCCCGTTTCGTTCAGACCGACGTGAGCAAAG
>NZ_JBXAXX010000132.1:0-362 GCF_056781995.1 Dellaglioa sp. CoH-57-MRSF-18 | reverse complement strand
CGTGAAGGCACCCGATCCAATTGCCGTATTAACCTGCGAAGCAATCTTGAAACTGGATGCACCTGTTGCAAGATTACCGACCACCGCATATATAGTAGTCACCGAATTGTTTGTGGCTCCTATGCACAAAAGATGCGGATATGTGGCGTTACCTGTGGCAATGACCGCAAGCGGAGACGCAGATGAAGTCCCTGTTGCTGGCATCGTCACCGAAGTCCAACTAGAACCCTTATTGGTGCTGTATTGGACTACTGCTTTCGAAGAAACCGAGTTAATCGATGCCGTAACTGTATTTGATCCCGCATATCCAAGCGCCGCCACATTGGACAACTGCTGAGGAATCGGGGTCCATGTAGTTAAAT
>NZ_JBXAXX010000131.1:0-367 GCF_056781995.1 Dellaglioa sp. CoH-57-MRSF-18 | reverse complement strand
GGGTCTTTCTAAACAATCTTCGCTGTATAAGATGGTGTTGCTCCTGCTACAGCGAATGAAGCTCCGTCTGATTCAGATGATCCACTGATAACTCCTATAGAGACCGATGGAGTAGACGTTGATGCCTTTGTAAAATATCCTTCTACTTGTACAGCTTTTACCGAATATCCCGCAGGAATCGTATCGGTAGAAGAATAAATATCCTTATCTCCCGGAGTATTCGAGGTCACATAATTTGCAGACTGCGAAGACATAGCTGGTTGACTTACGGTCAACGCGTTTGATGATGCGGACCCAACTTTTGTCCACTGCGCCTGCGTGTCCGATGTTGGCCTTCGCACGATAATGTTCACAGGACCTAAGGGAC
>NZ_JBXAXX010000130.1:0-368 GCF_056781995.1 Dellaglioa sp. CoH-57-MRSF-18 | reverse complement strand
ACAGGTCGCGAATGTACGTGGCATCGAGTTCCCGGTTCGTGGCTTTGTCCGTATAGCCCGGAACCTCGATCGACCCCCACTGCGGGAATTTCTTCAGGTAGTACGAACTCTGGTCCTTCGAATGGCCGATGAGGACTACCTCCACTTCGGTGACGAGACCGGTGGAATGAAGCGCATCCATCTCCAGCGCGCGCTTCGCGAAATCGACGCGACGCTGGACTTCAGCCATCCATTTGAAGTCGTTGTCATGCAGGTGATCGTTGAGCGTTTCGAGTTCGAGGAAGCCCTTTTCAATGGCTTCCGGATACACAGCCTCGGTCATTTGGGCAACCTCGTGCGCCGTCCAAGGATTCTTGACGGTACGCGGA
>NZ_JBXAXX010000129.1:0-368 GCF_056781995.1 Dellaglioa sp. CoH-57-MRSF-18 | reverse complement strand
GCATCGGCACGTAACCTCCCGGAGATGCGTAGTACGTCTGACTGATTTCTATACGTGTTTCTGGTTGGGGCTCTAGGGCCCAAAAGCAAGCAACCCCCAGAAGTGCGGCCATCGCCCAAGGCGAGGCCCTTGTAATCCAACGATCAATCACTTGCCCGATGCTGCTAATTTTTGGACCATCTTGTACGAGCGTATTCACGTGTGCCTCCTACCGTTTATCCTTGACCGCCCGGTGTCGGGTTGTTCGATTCGGTTGTGGTGTCGTCAATATGTATTCCCATACGCTCGGCCTGTTTTGTGTAGAAACTTTCGAACACGGCAATTGCTCGTGTCCCCATGAGACCAGCCGTCGCAATCAAGATCGCGGC
>NZ_JBXAXX010000128.1:0-369 GCF_056781995.1 Dellaglioa sp. CoH-57-MRSF-18 | reverse complement strand
CAATAGTACCCGATTAAATTTTGTGGTTATTCGGGCTTCTGTTGCAACGCGAGCCGCGCGCAAATCTCGTTGTTCCGGCGCACCATGTGTTCCAGATACACAGTCATCACGTCGCCCACAATCCAAGGTTCCGGGAGTGCGGGAATCTCGCGCGCATATACCCAGAAAAGTGGCATCGGCTTATCGAACCCGAGCAGGGCCGCGACGGCTTCGGCGGTCTGGGGCGTCAATTGGTCATGCAGGGTTTTCGCGTTCATATTCGTTACTCCTTATCCATCATTGCGAGTCGCGACCGAATCCACGATAGACGCTCGCTCGTTGCGGTTTCAGTGAAAAACACCCAGCACGCCCCGCGCGGTTCGCACGGCG
>NZ_JBXAXX010000127.1:0-369 GCF_056781995.1 Dellaglioa sp. CoH-57-MRSF-18 | reverse complement strand
TGACAGGGGCGATGAGGTCATCGGCTGTGCAACCGAGGATGTCGGTGAGCGCCACCAGGACGTGCAAGTTCAGCCGCTCCGGACGCTCAGAAACCAGCCTGTGGACCTGGCTCGGAGAGAGGTGGATGCCTCGGGCCTCCAGCTCGGGCATGAGCTTCGTCGCATGGAACATCCCCGCGCCGGCCATCTGCTCGCGAAGCCGCCACTCGTAGCTGATGAGTTCGGTCATGGTGTCATCTCCAAGCTGTTCAGTCCGGGGACGTTCGCCAGCGCTGCCTGCAGCAACCGGTTCGCGAAATCCTCCGAAACGTGGGTGTAAATCGAGGTCGTGGATTGGTAGACGTGTCCGAGTTGGCGCTGCACGAACAC
>NZ_JBXAXX010000126.1:0-372 GCF_056781995.1 Dellaglioa sp. CoH-57-MRSF-18 | reverse complement strand
CAAGGACGAGATTCTTGATCCGTTCCTCTCGAAGGTTGGCACCACTTGGCAGAAGAAAGCGGAATCTGCTACCGCCACCATCAAGTCGAAAGACATGGTGTTCGAGGTCTCGATGAAGGACCCCCAGTTCTCGAAGGCACGCGCCTCCATCGACCGCATGCGCGACGTGCTGTATGACTTCTTCTGTCGGTGGGGATACCGTGCTGTATTCGACTACTCGGAAGTGCGCAACAAGGCAGTTCTGCGTGTCGATTATGTGCACGATCCTGCGCGTCAACCCATCGTCGGCCTCAACGAGAAACCGGAAAGCGATTCGGAGAAAGTTCAAATCGCACTAGGCGGCCTGCGCCTTACGTTCAAGTTCGACAAGTT
>NZ_JBXAXX010000125.1:0-372 GCF_056781995.1 Dellaglioa sp. CoH-57-MRSF-18 | reverse complement strand
AACTAATAAAACGCGGTGTTTCTCGGCTTATTGCTTAAAAATTTAATAAATATTATCTAGTTTTCAAAGAACAAATTCGACAATTAATATTGTCAATGGAGCCTAACGGGATCGAACCGATGACCTCCTGCGTGCAAGGCAGGCGCTCTCCCAGCTGAGCTAAGGCCCCATAATGGGTATTTTATTAATTGGTAAATGGGCCTAAATGGACTCGAACCATCGACCTCACGCTTATCAGGCGTGCGCTCTAAACCAGCTGAGCTATAGGCCCGTAAACGCTTTTGAGAGTAGATCTCTCAAAACTAAACAAATTTTCGACAAGTGTGTAGGTTTCCGTAATATTCCTTAGAAAGGAGGTGATCCAGCCGCAGG
>NZ_JBXAXX010000124.1:0-381 GCF_056781995.1 Dellaglioa sp. CoH-57-MRSF-18 | reverse complement strand
CCCGGCACCAGCTCAACCTTCTGCAACTAGTAGCTCGACGGTCGGTACTCTGCCTGCTGGTACTTATCAGTATCAAGTGTCGGCAGTCGGCTTCAACGGTGAATCGTTGGCGTCGAGCGCGGAAGTTGTGGTGATTGCGACGGGCGGCACAACCACCAACTCTATTACGCTGTCGTGGCCGCGTATGCCTCTGGCTACTGGCTACCGAGTGTATGGACGCACACAGGGCTCGACGTACGGGCTGATGGTGACGGTGGGGCAACAATCCACGGACAACATCACGTTTACTGACGACGGCACTATTCCGAATAGCGCTATCGACACAACGAAACAGCCGATCACGGACCCGACGAAGGCCGCACCGCCGTCCCCGACGTTTGG
>NZ_JBXAXX010000123.1:0-381 GCF_056781995.1 Dellaglioa sp. CoH-57-MRSF-18 | reverse complement strand
AGCACCATCGTCAAGAAGGCGCTGGGTCTGTGAACCTATTTCTATAAGGAGAAGTCATGTTCCACAATCGTTCGTTCCAATCAGCAATCATTGCGTTCTCATTCCTCACCACTTATCTGGTGGGTTTCGCGACGCCCGCATCAGCGTTCGCGGAGCGCGCATGGTTCGTGGTATCGGTTGTGGTGCCCACGCTCACGATTCTGTTTGTGGTCTTCGCTTATAACCACAAATTGAAGGTGCTGTTTCAAGAGGCACGGGACAACACGGAAACTCAGGCATGGATGCTTCTCCATCTGATTGCGCTTGGCACCGCAGCTGCCACCATCGCAACGGTGGGTGCTAACCCGAAGGCCGCAATTGCCGCAGTCATCTACGATATTC
>NZ_JBXAXX010000122.1:0-383 GCF_056781995.1 Dellaglioa sp. CoH-57-MRSF-18 | reverse complement strand
ATGCAGAAGTAAAACTTCTGGCCCGGGTCATACTTTTTCCGCTTCTGGCGCAGCAGTGCGGTTGCGACACGACGTTGCGACGGATTCCAATTACGGAACAGCGTCACGAACTGAACGAATTGATCGCTGTTGCCCGAGAGCTGCGTCACATCTGGCGTGTAGCACGAAGGCGCGACGGCACCGGCTTTGATACCCTCTTCACTGCACGGTTTCTCGTGGTCGCTGTGGCGATGCGCCTTAAAATGCAAGCAGTCGCCACAACGGTAGCTGTCTACCATCGCCTTGGGCAATGCTTGTGTCAGCAAGTCTTTCTTTTGCACGTCCTTTCCTTTTGTGGCGTTGACAGAGCGGGCCCCAAGGACCCGAATACGACTAGGTTACAC
>NZ_JBXAXX010000121.1:0-387 GCF_056781995.1 Dellaglioa sp. CoH-57-MRSF-18 | reverse complement strand
ACGACCAGCGTGTCATCAGCGTTCTTCTCGCCAGCGAAGCGCTCACGGCGATGACCACACGACGGACCCGGCACGCAATGACCGCCCGTCATGTAGCAGCGGAAGCCGTTGTTCGTGGCGTAAGTCTGGGCGACAACAACCTCGCGCAGCGGGCACTCCTGTGCCGCGTACCCCGGATGCTCATCGAAACCTGCGGAACCCGGAAGCAGGGTACGCTGCTCAGGCAATTCAGTATTCTTCATTTTTGCACCTCCTAAATTCGATGTCGTAACTATAAAACAGGAATCAGCGAAATGCAAGCACAAAAAGAAAACCCGGCACGTGCCGGGTTCTGATTACTGCTCGATCGATTCAAAGCGCACTAGATACGCGCGTGTTGCACGGGAT
>NZ_JBXAXX010000120.1:0-393 GCF_056781995.1 Dellaglioa sp. CoH-57-MRSF-18 | reverse complement strand
GATTGATACCGACAAATGACTATGGCGTGAAGTTAGAAGTTATCGCGGGACTTCCATATGTTACTCAGGATGCTAGCGTTGCGCTGGAGATCATTGCCCAGACAACTTTGAATCCAGCAAAGCCGATGACAACAATAACTTGGTTCACGCCAAGCTAAGGAAATAAAATGACCTTGAAATACATGCAAGGGTTTGAGACGGTTCGTGACGATTCAGACCTTAGAACACAGGGATGGTCCCCAACCCCTGCTGCGCCGACACGTAAGACAACCGTAGCGATTCCTAGTGTAACTGGCGTAAACGGTTTCTCATTGCGTCCCATAGGTGCATTCCAGTCAATGTCATATTCAACGGCTGCATGGGGAGCGGCAGCAGATCAAACATTTGGATATC
>NZ_JBXAXX010000119.1:0-394 GCF_056781995.1 Dellaglioa sp. CoH-57-MRSF-18 | reverse complement strand
GAGGGCTGATGATCATTGTGCCTTTGCCCGGATAGTGGAAGACCACTAGCTCTTCGGTGTTCAATAGGATTTCAACGCGATCTGCGGCACCGCGCGCTGCACCCATGTAGGCGCACACGTATCCACCGCCATTGAGCACCTGAAACGTGGACCGGAAATAGTAGCCCACCTTTTGTCCTTCGTGCAGTAGCCAGTAGCAGTCGAACATGCAGGATAGTGGAATAGCAGGCCCAACCTTGAGCACCGCGTCATCGGGAAGTGCGTGCGGCCCCTTGTTCAGAGCATAACCGCCGCCAAGCTCGTAGAACAGGTACGGGTCCATCGGCACGTATAGACGATGTTCAGCATCATGGTCGATCATGGTCAGTCCTGATTAAGAGCGACAAGCGAATAC
>NZ_JBXAXX010000118.1:0-394 GCF_056781995.1 Dellaglioa sp. CoH-57-MRSF-18 | reverse complement strand
ATAGACACCGAGATCACCAACCGTGAATTCACCTTTCTTGACCACGCACTGCCAGCCATCCACGACAGCCAGCTCGATGCGATCAGCACCCTCGATCGGGTTCAGGGCCGAAACGCGGCGCAGAGTTGCGAGTTTACGCATACACTTTCTCCTTTATCAAACATTGAACGAAATTTCGTCAGTGCGACGACGCTTGCGCGGTTTATCTTCCGCGTCGCCCTTGTTCAGGAACCACTCAGGCACGGCGTCGAGGCTCGGCGGCTCATACTGATCGGTGACACTCGACTTCTTGATCACCTTGTTAGCCGGGTCAAACACCAGACCACGCTCGCGGAGCGAGGCCCGGACTTTCTTCCACTCCGAGAACGGGAGAAGCGATCCACTGTCTACCGAA
>NZ_JBXAXX010000117.1:0-395 GCF_056781995.1 Dellaglioa sp. CoH-57-MRSF-18 | reverse complement strand
GGTAGGAACACTCAGCTCGATTTACCCAGCGTCTGGCGTAGGCGCGATAGGTCAACGCTTGACTCCGACTACTAGCATGACGCTAGGTCCGGTGCAGGGACTGGCCATTGCCACAACAGCGCCGCTAACTGTAGAGGTCACCACACCAACTGCCGTTAACATCACGTTTAATGTGAATACGATGTTGGTGCTGGACGATAAGTACACGGCCGTTGTGATAACAAACTCGGCTCCCGTAGCTGCCAATTCACCTAATGCAGATGTTTCGGTGTACTACGCACAACCGCAGAGCTAAATAAAAAAGCCCCGCCAACTATTTAGTTGGCGGGGCTTTTTTATTTAGCGGCCTGCGTGTGTTACTAGCATTTCCTTCTCATAGTCTCCGCAACAAACAT
>NZ_JBXAXX010000116.1:0-397 GCF_056781995.1 Dellaglioa sp. CoH-57-MRSF-18 | reverse complement strand
ACTCGACACGATTCGTGCGCAGCTCCGTACCGAGTTCTTCGGTCTGGACGACATCATCGACCGTGTAATCGAGAGCGTGAGTGCTTGGTACATCTTCCCACAGCTGATCACGCGTCCCGTGATCGTGAACCTGTGGGGTATGACCGGCGTCGGCAAGACCCAGCTGGTGCGCCGCCTTTCCGCGCTGCTGGGGTTTGGTGACAAGTTTGTAGAAGTCGTGATGGACGGTTCGTCCAAGCACGGCTACTTCGGGTCGTCATCGCTGTCCTCGATCTTGAACAACTCGAAAATTGAGGAAGGCCAACCCGGCATTCTCCTGCTCGATGAGATGCAGCGTTTTCGCACCATCGACGACGCTGGTAACGAGGTCAAGGTCGAGCGCTACCAAGATGTGTGG
>NZ_JBXAXX010000115.1:0-397 GCF_056781995.1 Dellaglioa sp. CoH-57-MRSF-18 | reverse complement strand
CAATTACGCCTGCGAACACAATTCCTTGCCCTCCACGTGTTGGATCACCTGATTCGCAAGATCACCAATCGTCTCAAGACTGATGAATTCGGACGGATACATGGTGATGCGATATTTCTGGTTGATTGCTTCACAAAGAGCGGTACGCGCACGCAGAAGCTTCAGCCCCATTTCCACCAAGCGAACACCTGCGTACGCGCCGTTCGAGATTACCACAGGTCCTTTCACGATTTCGCGCTCCATCGCGAGCCGCACGATATCCTGAGCTACTGCGTCCATGGTAAGCGGCGGAACCTGTTTTGCATACATATGCTTGGCCCACAGCTCACCAGAAATCGCGTCCTCTACGTCACCCACAGTTTCCCAGCCAGTCGATTCAAGCGCGATGTTGAAGTGC
>NZ_JBXAXX010000114.1:0-397 GCF_056781995.1 Dellaglioa sp. CoH-57-MRSF-18 | reverse complement strand
CATTTAGTAATCCTTCATAGGTACAAATTTGCGGATACTGCGGTCCGCGTCAATTGGGTGTACAAATGTTCCCACTTCTGGTCAGCAAACACATCAGACTCGTCGATGATGAGCGTGCGATCCCACTGAGAGCCCTGTGCGCTGTGGCCGGTCATAGCATATGCAAACGTCCATGTGTCGGTGCCTCTAATATCCTGCCAAGGTGGTTCCGGAAGATTCTGATCAAAGTGGTGTTGCGAGCATACGGTGTCCACTACAAGGGGATCGCCATCAGCGTTGAACAGGTCGAGCGAACGAGCCTTGAAATACAGACCCTGTAGGTTTGTCGTCTCGTAGCCAAGAGCGGGTTTGCGCGGATCACGCAGCCGCTTGATGGGTTTGATCTTGGGAGCCGAAC
>NZ_JBXAXX010000113.1:0-398 GCF_056781995.1 Dellaglioa sp. CoH-57-MRSF-18 | reverse complement strand
GAAGCAACAAGAAAATGAGTCGTGGTCTTAACGGTGAGACCATCGACCACAAGAAGTACATCAAGACGTATCGCTATCAGGCGATGCGTGTGGTGCGCGACATCGAACAGGGTTCCGTATCCGAAGACGACATGGCTCGACTCCGGAACTTTTGTCAAATGGCGATCACGTTGATGGAACATGCGCCGATTTCGCAAATACAGGCCGCGTGGCGAGATACTGAAATTCTTGCGTTCGAGCACAACGGTATTGACGACGGGCCAGATACCGGTGTAGTATTGCGCTCTCCAGATCAACCGGCTCGTTCGTCGTGTATTCCCGAGTCATTTCGTAAGGAGTGAGCATGAACATCTCTACCAAAGATTATGACCTCTACCAAGANGAATGCGACGACGATA
>NZ_JBXAXX010000112.1:0-399 GCF_056781995.1 Dellaglioa sp. CoH-57-MRSF-18 | reverse complement strand
GATATGTTTCAAGTAACGCAGGAATTCGTGTTCTGTTCAGGCGTCGCTGTCGGGGCCCTGAGCGCGATTTGCATTATTGCCAGTTTCGCTTATCTAGATGGCTGGTTTGATAAACCGCAGCCGCGTCGGTTCCATGACATCGACGACGGTTCCTATCGTGGGAAGTCCGTGCGATGAACGAACTCTGGGAAAACCCGCTATACACGGTGGAAGAGCGTCTGGAAATGGCGGTCGGTGGCATCCTGTTCCGTGACAGGTGCCTGAAGCAAGCATACGAGCGCCTCAATCAGGCGAACCAAAGGCTGCGGGAGGTCGCGGAGTTGGCGCATGCCGTGAACGACGTGATCGAGCTGTTCGAAGAGTTTTACGCGGACAGCAAGGGACAGCCGATCACTGATC
>NZ_JBXAXX010000111.1:0-401 GCF_056781995.1 Dellaglioa sp. CoH-57-MRSF-18 | reverse complement strand
CAGCGGCTGGCTGATGGGAGGACGTAACAATAGCAACCAAAGTGTTACGACCAATAGAAAGTACAGCTTTGCTTCTGATTCCACTACCAACATGACAGCTCTCACGGTTGCCATGTCCCAAGGAGGCTGTACTGGTAACTCCACACAGTTCCTCATGTACTCCGGTCAGTACAACACCGGAACTTCTGGTGCTCCGAGCATCATCTATCTGTATGCCTCTAACACGTATGCTGGCGGTGTAGCTGCCGCCCGTCTCGCAGTCAATGGTCCGGGTGCAGCTGGAAACGCGACTATAGGGGTGTTTGCCGGGCGCTCTGGAACGTCGCCTAATACGGACATTTACACGTATGCGTCGAACACAACATCCGGTGGAACATCGACTGGTTTGGCCAATGCATACA
>NZ_JBXAXX010000110.1:0-403 GCF_056781995.1 Dellaglioa sp. CoH-57-MRSF-18 | reverse complement strand
CTTCATGTTCCTGTCCACCAAGCGATACACAGGCTCGCACGTGGTCTTTATGACTCGGTTGTGGGCCAACACCCTATTCCCGAGTGTCGCGCGCGACTCTGAGTTCGGGAGGGCAAGCGTCGTGCTCATCTCGCAGAAATTCCCGAGCGTGCAGTCAGCCCCAACTATCTGCGTGTCAAGGTGCAGCGCGACCTCGGTTATGTCGAATGCGCGGTTCCTGTCTATTCGTTCTCGACACTGGCTCCGGAAGAAGGGTTCAAGTTCCTGTACGAGCAGTTCATCAAGATGCGTCGTGGGCACCCGCCGAAAGCAGAAGCCAAGCACATTGCGGACATCGAGCGGTTGCGTGCGATGCTCGCGGCACGCACTCCTGAAAACCCAGACCTTGTGTGGTCTGCTGATC
>NZ_JBXAXX010000109.1:0-405 GCF_056781995.1 Dellaglioa sp. CoH-57-MRSF-18 | reverse complement strand
GAATGAAACCGGCGTTCGAGCTGTACCTTATACCGCCCAACGGTTCCCAGCCACCAACCTTGATAAATTCGTTTACCAATTCAATCAGATTGTCACGATTTACCGCATTTAGCACAGTGTATTGCATTTATGCCACCTTTTCGAAGGCCGCACGAATCTTCGCGTGCACGGACAAGCGCGTTGCATCGCCAGCCGTATAGATCGCGAAGTTCGAGTCGATGATGTTGAGAATTTCGTCCATCAGGGGCGGGCGCTCGCGCTCTCGCTCCAGTTGTTCGTTAGCCTTTTCGCAGCCCACGATCTTCGCAATCGAGGCCCGGGCCATCGGATGATCGGGAAGCGCCGCGTGCAGATAATTGGCGCGAATCATGTTCGCTCGCTCGTTATCCTCGTCCTCAGCAGTCC
>NZ_JBXAXX010000108.1:0-408 GCF_056781995.1 Dellaglioa sp. CoH-57-MRSF-18 | reverse complement strand
ATTGAACTGTAAGTACCTGTCTGGCTAGGGACTGCGCCTTTACCGGATTACCTGCCATAGTCACCCTCGCATTAGGTTATATGGTTCAAGACAAACTGCGACGCCTTGATCGAGTTGGTAGACCATGCCTTGTTTCCGTTGGGGTCAATATCAGACAGGCCCGATGCGTATGTTGGTGTTGTTCCCGAGACCGTGATTTGGGCGCTGTCTGTTTCAGCAGCTGCACTACGCAGCCCTACGCTAACCACAGGAGCCGTCGTCGAAGTCTTGGTGAAGTAGGTTTCCACCAGCTGCGCGCGAGCCGAATACCCTGCCGGGATAGTGTCCGACGAAGAGTACACATCAACATCTCCAGAATTCGAGGACGCCACGTTCTTCGAACTCATGCTCGATAGTGCAGATTGATTC
>NZ_JBXAXX010000107.1:0-413 GCF_056781995.1 Dellaglioa sp. CoH-57-MRSF-18 | reverse complement strand
TCAGCTCGTTACTAACGTCAACAGTCCGACGAGTTCCCCATACAACTTCAACATACAGTTGAACACGTACTACTGGGTTCAGCTTCAGTTCTCGTACTACAGTACGACGAGCACAGCTTCCTCGGCAGTGATGAGCGCAACGTACACGATTAACGGGGCTACCGTTCAGCAAGATATTCCTGTGACGTGGAGCGCTGACAACTTCACCACAGGACAGATTGCTAACCGCCTCAAGTTCTTTGCCTCAAACTTCGTCAGTTACTTCATCGACGACTTGGTGATTCAGAGCGTATCCGGTGCGGACCCTACGTGGCCCCTTGGCGCGGGTGTGTGGCCGACTCCTGAAACTGAGCCTGCTATATCAGCACGTCGTATTTACGCAGTGAACGCCACAGGTGACGGATCGCTCACTC
>NZ_JBXAXX010000106.1:0-416 GCF_056781995.1 Dellaglioa sp. CoH-57-MRSF-18 | reverse complement strand
CTGCATGGGGCCGCGATAATGAGGCCCGCGCTTTCTCGAACATGATCGACCAGTTCGGCGGTGAGGGGCGTGTGTACGCATGTGTCTCGGATGCCTACGACATCTACAATGCCGTGGACAACATCTGGGGCAAGCAGTTGAAGGATAAGGTCTTGTCGAAGGGTGGGCGCGTTGTGATTCGCCCTGACTCCGGCGATCCGGTATCCGTGGTGCTGTACTGTGTAAAGTCGTTGGCCGAAAGCTTCGGTACCACGACCAACAGCAAGGGTTTCAAGGTGCTCCATCCGAGCGTGCGTGTGATTCAGGGTGACGGTGTAAATCGTGACTCTATCATCGCGATCCTGCGAGCCCTCGAACTCCACGGTTTCAGTGCCGAGAACGTAGCATTCGGCATGGGTGGCGCACTGCTTCAAGCC
>NZ_JBXAXX010000105.1:0-417 GCF_056781995.1 Dellaglioa sp. CoH-57-MRSF-18 | reverse complement strand
CGTAGCAATGATCGACTGGTACTGCGACTTGGTGACCGCCGACTGGCAGGTGCCGAAACCTCCAGACGCCACGTTCTTGTAGGACACCACAGGGTTAGCGTTCGAACCACCGCTCGGGTTTTCGAGAGCAGTGCCCGTAACAAACGGGTATCCATCCACCGTCACGGGTTTGCCCATCACAACATATGAGTTGCCTGTAGCGCCATGCGTTATTGGATACATCACGATCACGGTGTCGTTGACGCCCGGGATCGATCCGAAGTTGCCGTTTAGGCCTCCGTAGTTACCAAACTGGATAAGCAGACGCCCATCACTCATTGTCTGGTCCGAGAGGCCGGGCAGTCCATCGAAGTTCCACAAGCCGCCGTATGCCTTCGGGATCATTATCCCGTTGATCAGGACCGCAACGTCTCGGTC
>NZ_JBXAXX010000104.1:0-417 GCF_056781995.1 Dellaglioa sp. CoH-57-MRSF-18 | reverse complement strand
CAGAATGCGCTGCACTGCAAAATACTCACGAGTGCCGGTACTATCTGTCTCGTCACCACGACGCAGAAACGGAAAGGCTTCCTGAACGCTTCTGACTAGTACAGAGTGCTCTACAGCATCTGTAACGAAGTATGCTAGGCTCATATTAGTCCTTGAACTGTTCTGGGTACTGAACACGTCCAATTGCGATCGAAATTTCGTGGTATCGCTTTATTTCATCAACCACCAGCTTCCATTGTGGGCTGAGAATACCTATATCCTGCACCCACCCATCCTTATCAGGCTCGGGGCTTCGACAAACAATCATGTCTGGGTCTTGGCCCCGGAGCTTGCATAGTTCTCGCGCTGCGCGTTCGAGTTGTCGTTCGTTCATACGCTGGCCTCGTACATAAGTTCCTTTTCATCACGGCAAAGACC
>NZ_JBXAXX010000103.1:0-417 GCF_056781995.1 Dellaglioa sp. CoH-57-MRSF-18 | reverse complement strand
CAACTTCGGAACCCGCGTCTCATTGTCGTGTCCCGGAGGTGTACCATTCCAACCCAGCGTGATCATGTCGTCGGGCGTGACAATCGCGCACCCAACTTGATGCTTTGGATCGACAGACATCGTGGCCGCAGCCTGTGCGATCCCCATGTACAACATGTCGTCTTTTAGAGTGCTGCCCATCTATACTCCTGAAAGTGGTATACAAAGCGGCAATTGTACACCACTTTCCGATTATTTACTATCGCTTTTCTCGTCTTCGACAATTCGTTCAGCCGCGTTCAGTTCTACCGAAGATTCATGTTTCTTTGAATCTCGCATATTCTGATAAATGTGTTCGACAGCACCCCAGTGCCCGGGACCATATTCTTTTTCTGCTATCCCCTTGGCTTTATCCCACTTGTGCTCCAAACTTTCTTT
>NZ_JBXAXX010000102.1:0-418 GCF_056781995.1 Dellaglioa sp. CoH-57-MRSF-18 | reverse complement strand
GCCCCCGCCCTGCCCCGGCCCCTATCCGGGTGCCAGTGACGCCACTATAGCGCGCCCTATTCCGACTCGTCAAGCTTTTTTCGATTCGCGCCGCGTCGCCCCTGAGTGCCCCTGTCGGGGCCGGTGCGTCGCTGTCGCTCACCATGTAAAGAATTATGAACCCGGCTTTTTAATCTGTCAACAAGTTTTTTCACTTTTTTCGACATGGGCCTTTTGGGTCCGGTTCGGTGCGTGCTGCTCGACACCATGACCCAGATTCTAGGCGCGTTTTTCTAGCGCGTCAACAATGTTTGATTAATTTAGTCGGGTATGCGGGTAATTTGCGCAAACGTTTGCGCGAGCGCGCAGGACCGCCCCTCCGACTGTCCGCCCCTCGGGCTTCGTTGCGTCGTGTTGCTCAGGTGATTCCATTATATAC
>NZ_JBXAXX010000101.1:0-419 GCF_056781995.1 Dellaglioa sp. CoH-57-MRSF-18 | reverse complement strand
GACTGACATGAACGGCCGCACCGTGTATCAGTATCCTGAGTACACGGACGTAGCGGACAATGGGCTGTCACTGGAGTACATGAATGTGCCAGTCCCCAAACAGCTTAAGGCCGGTACGTATGCGGTACGTGCCACCATGTTGTACAAATTCAACCCTTTCAAGAACGGAGTCGTGGACACGCGTCTTGGATTTATTGAGGTGAACTAATGGGTTACTCAATCACACGCGATCAACTCGCAAAATTCGCACCCAACGCCAACGCCGCGTCGCTCGACGCACTAGTCGCGGGGGCCAACGCGGCGACGGCACGTTTCGGTATCGATTCGAGCCCTCGCCGCGTGCGTTATTTTATGGCGCAATCGTCATATGAAACGCAGGGCTACACCAAATTTGTCGAAAACCTGACGTACACGACCCC
>NZ_JBXAXX010000100.1:0-419 GCF_056781995.1 Dellaglioa sp. CoH-57-MRSF-18 | reverse complement strand
GCGGGAAATGCATGGACACTAGCAAACCTGAACGCGGCGCAGGCTGGTATAGGTGACTAAAGATGGCCACATCCACGACACAAGTCAATAAGGTATATCAAGAGGCTATAACCAGCACAACCACCACTGGAAATACTTCGGTGAACAAAGTATTTCAGGAAGTGGTCACCGGACTCGACACAGGAAATCTGCCGTCAACGCGAATCAATAAAGTGTGGATGGAAGCAATAACCGATCCACCCCTTATCATTAAGCGACGCCTGATATCGGTTTATATAGGATGACAAAATGTATTTCCAGATAACGAATGCGGCACGTGATGCGCTGGCATCGAATCCCTCAATCAGACCTACTAGCTACAAGCTGGGCACTGGTACTGGATATGTGCCTACAGCCAGTGATACCGACATACACGGAAC
>NZ_JBXAXX010000099.1:0-420 GCF_056781995.1 Dellaglioa sp. CoH-57-MRSF-18 | reverse complement strand
CTGCGGTACCAGCCTCATGCATACCAGCTCTATCCAGAGCATGCGCCCTGTTGATCGCAGTCGGAATAGGGCCCTGTTCTTGTGCATAAAGCACTTTCGACGCATATTCTTCGAACGGAACGGCGTCCCGCGCATTGATCAACAGCGGATTACCGTTGACGACAGCAACCTGCGAATAGAACTTTCGGTCACCGCGATCCGAGGTAATTGTGAACCAGTAGCAGCCGCCGTTCTCCAGTTTATCCCAGTCCCTGATCTTCCGTACCTGCGTCATAAAGCTCTCCTGTTTGTAGATTGCTGGACTATAACGAGCCTAGTCCTGTTCGTCAAGCTTTTCTTCTTCCAGCTCGCGTTCTCTCAAACACGAGGTGCACAGCACAAGCCCAACAGGATGACTCGTGTGGCATACAAGGTTCTCGC
>NZ_JBXAXX010000098.1:0-422 GCF_056781995.1 Dellaglioa sp. CoH-57-MRSF-18 | reverse complement strand
CGGAGGGAACATGAGCATAGCGTGGATTGGCGTTGACTTTGATGGAACGCTAGCATCGGATGAAAGCGGTTGGGAAGGACCCCTACACGCTGGGCCGCCCATCGCACCGATGGTGGCGTTTGTCCAAAACCTAATCAAGCAGGGCCATACAGTCAAGATCATGACAGCACGTGTAGGCCCGCATCCGGATCAGACTGATGAAGAGCTGGAAGCAATCCACCAGTTTCTGGGGGACTGGTCTGAAGAACACATTGGCACGCGCCTTGAGGCCACGTGCCAGAAAGACTATATGATGATTGCCTTGTTTGATGACAAGGCATTTCACGTGACGCCGAACACCGGCATCGTTCACCTGCCTGAAGAAGAGGAAGAATCTGATGTTTGATATCGAACCGCAATACGAAGCTCCGTCCATTCTACGT
>NZ_JBXAXX010000097.1:0-423 GCF_056781995.1 Dellaglioa sp. CoH-57-MRSF-18 | reverse complement strand
GTTTCTTGATATCGACGTGGACCAGCTGCCCGGGCCGCGACTTCTCATATCGGTCGGGGCGTGCCGCGCGAACGGGAAGACCGCTCGCCTGGTCCAGGTGGTGCAGCAGCGGCATCCGATACCGGGCCAACACCCTGCCGACGGTCGAGCGTGGAACACCGAGGTGGTAGCTGATCCGATGCGGACCCCACCGTCGCGTGAACCGCAAAGCGACGATCCGATTGTCGGCGCTCGTGAGGAACTGGTCAGTTTCGCTCTTTGAGATCTGAACAGTTGTGTGTGGTTAGTTTGCCGCGTTTTCGGCGCGGACGGAGGGTAGTGCCTCGATCTCGGTGTTCCGGAGTCGATAGCTGGAGCCCTTCATGGTGACGACTTCGGCGTGGTGGACGATCCGGTCGATCATGGCCGCGGCGACGACTTGGG
>NZ_JBXAXX010000096.1:0-423 GCF_056781995.1 Dellaglioa sp. CoH-57-MRSF-18 | reverse complement strand
GGAATTTGGCGATGGAGCCATCGGCGTCTCGGGTCCACACCGAGCCCGGCGTCAGGAATTCCATGTTTTCTGCAACAGACATTATGATCCTCTTGGGGTTGATTGGTGGTGCTGTAAATCTTATTTACTAGCAGGCGCGTTGATACGCAGCAGCGGCGTCACGAGCGCCACAAAAGCCTGAAAGCGATTGTCGCATGCGTCATGTTCGTTGGCCCACTGGGCAATCGCCTCTGTCTGCGCCTTCCCGTCGTATTTCTTCGACGGGTCGAGTTTCGACAGGTGGCCACAAGGTGCTATTGCCTGCGGGTCGATGTTCAAACTCGATTTTTCGGACACGAGAACTGGCGTCGTGGCCTTTTGAGGTGTCGTACCACACGCAGTCAGCAGTGTTGCACAAATCAGCGCAATTGTCAACGTCTTCAT
>NZ_JBXAXX010000095.1:0-425 GCF_056781995.1 Dellaglioa sp. CoH-57-MRSF-18 | reverse complement strand
AAGCGAGCCTTTCCACCCAGCATCTGGCCG
The DNA here is from genome assembly GCF_056781995.1 of Dellaglioa sp. CoH-57-MRSF-18. Next base: position 395 of record NZ_JBXAXX010000095.1, on the reverse strand, counting down.
TACAGTTCGTTTTGTTTCATACATCCTCCTTATTTGATCAACGGAGGAATTGTAGCGTGGCGCGAAGCGCCTGTCTATCATTTTCCCACATCGGCAGATTCATAAAATGCAGAGGGTCCGCCTCAGCAAACGTGTAGATGTGTGACCACACCAGACCATGACACTTCTCAGGCTCAGCGTTCCGTACTTCGCCTGCAAACGCGTATGCTCGGAAATAGAGCATGAGAAGAGGATCACCGTTACCCAGCGTATCATTCGCATGCCACACGGGCCGCAGCCCAGCAGGGTCTAGGTCGAGACAACGCTCTTCGCGCAGCTCACGAGCCATTCCGACATCGGCACGTTCAGCTTCGAGCTTGCCGCACGGAAGCACGTACAGACCCGATCCCGGGTCC
>NZ_JBXAXX010000094.1:0-426 GCF_056781995.1 Dellaglioa sp. CoH-57-MRSF-18 | reverse complement strand
CTCTGGGCGTGCACGCTCGATTCTTTGCAAAGCATCTGCCTCGTATCAAAGGCCGGATGGGCAAGAAGATGATTTCCCTGATCGGCATGAATCAGCTGTCTGATATTCCGATGGCTATGTACGGACCGAAGCAGCAGGAATCGTGCGGTAAGAAGCTGCGCTACTATTCGGACGTGCGAATCTGGAATACGAAACGTGGCTCAGGTATGCCTTTCAACGCGGTCTTCGATAAGGAAGAGGGCGTCGAGATCGAGAAGAGCGTTACCGGGAAGGGTAACGACTTCTATCGCTATATCCAGACCAAGACTGTGAAAAACAAGCTGTGGACACCGGGACGAAAAGCATGGTTCCGCATCTGGGTGAGCGACGCTGAGGGAAACGGCTGCGGTCTGGACCCATTCTTCGATACCATCATGTATCTGAAGG
>NZ_JBXAXX010000093.1:0-429 GCF_056781995.1 Dellaglioa sp. CoH-57-MRSF-18 | reverse complement strand
ACCGTGTGTGGTATAGGGTGCTCAGAGAAATAGAGCCGGACATCCAAGCTCACTGGAATGAACTCATCAACGCACCTAAGCTACCGGCCGCTGTGGATTTGGTGCTGCCCCACGTCGTTGGTACCGATGATTCACGCAGCATCGAATTCTCGAAGCCGGGACTGGCGACTGTGAAGCTGGGTGCTGATATTCCGGTGCGCGCCTCATCCTCCATGATTGAGGGAATGACGGCTAGTGTCTGTATCGACGGCGCGTGGCGCAGTATTGGTGATATCACGGACCTGAAACTGAAGCATGCGCCACAGCAACATACGCAGCTCGGCGTGAAGGGATAGATGGACGGGGCACGCGCCCCGTTTTTCACGTCCGGGGTTGTGAATAATCTGGGTTTGCGCTACACTACGTGTATTGATCGAGGCAATAAGGAGG
>NZ_JBXAXX010000092.1:0-434 GCF_056781995.1 Dellaglioa sp. CoH-57-MRSF-18 | reverse complement strand
GATTTTCAACCATCAAGTTCGTCGTTTCCAACCGCGTTGTGGCCAGCAGGCTTCAGGAGATTCCAGCAATTCAGGATGACACGGGCAGGACTCTACCCCTTCTTCATGTACGTGACTTTCACGTACTTTGCGCTCTCGCGTCTGCGTTGGCTCGTCCTTTGAGCAATTTGCGGTAGGGTCAGCACGCGACCTCCTTAGTTATTTCCATCGTGTTGTTCTCCCATCATCAGAACACAGAGCTTCCTCTACCGTAAACCCACGCGCCACGCGCGCCCTGAATGTTGCAACCTTGATTCCGTATGCATCACATAGCTCTTTACGAGTTGTGTAGCACACTCCATTCACGATAATTCTGTGCGTACTTCTCGATACAGCCTTAGCCGCGATCTGCTCTGGCGTGTCCCCAGCTTTCCGCCTATCCACAACCCAATAGG
>NZ_JBXAXX010000091.1:0-434 GCF_056781995.1 Dellaglioa sp. CoH-57-MRSF-18 | reverse complement strand
CCTCGGAGTTGGGTGGTCGCGAAAACATGCTCCGCACCGTCTACAAAGACGGCGTGTTGTACAACGAGCAGTCGTTCAGTGAAGTGCGCGAACGCGCCGAGGCAAGTTCCTCGCTGTTCAAGCGGTTTGCTGTTCCGCACGCACACTCCACGGACCTGATCGTGATGTAATGTTGTGCTGGGCTGGTCCTACGGGGCCGGCCCTTTTTGTTGACAAATGTAAAAACTTGGGACAAAATATAGACTCTTGAACAAAGGAGTGAACATGCGACTGAACGACACCGAATTGCTTAACGAGTTGATTTCCCGTATCCAGTCTCTGGATGTCAAGCACGAGCCCAAAGGTGACAACAACATTAAGCAATTCAAGATCGTGATAGACATCGGGTCCGATCTGCCGAGGTCGTTTCAACCGAAGGCTAGAGAAATTCTGGA
>NZ_JBXAXX010000090.1:0-445 GCF_056781995.1 Dellaglioa sp. CoH-57-MRSF-18 | reverse complement strand
GCTCTCTTGATCGCGAAGCACACAAAGGACTCATCCCCGTCCTCGATGAGTTCGAGTGCCCTTTTCAGGATCGCGATTTTCTTGTCAATCAGGTTCACGTTCGGCCTCCACACAATTGATTAGATAAGTGGCCCATTGTACGCGAGTTTCCTTCAGTAGGAAAGCTTTTTGTTCATGAGCCCAGATACCGTGAACATCCTCAAGCCAGCAGTTGAGTGTGAGGCGGTTGCCGAGCGCCCGGCGTATGACAGTCACCAATTCTTCCGCTGCTTTCTTATACGGATAATCGGGATTGTCCAACGACAGGATTTGAGCCGAACTCTTAATCGCGTGACACAGATATGTCTGGTAGTGATCATCTAGGACTCGGATCGCACGGTGCAGCACCTCGATCTTGCATTCACGCAGTGTCTTCACACTTGCTCCTTCATCCAGCGGCACCACG
>NZ_JBXAXX010000089.1:0-445 GCF_056781995.1 Dellaglioa sp. CoH-57-MRSF-18 | reverse complement strand
GCCATGCTGCTCAGCCAAATACTGAATCGTGAAGTCGAGGTCCATGAACCATGGATTGATTGGGGTACGGCACACTCGATCCCTGATTTGGGTGCCTGCCTCGATGAAAACCCGAGCCTCCATCAGCAACTCGCGTTCTACGTTCAACAGTTTCATCTGCCCTCCCATCCTATGTTCAGTGGGCGTATATTACAGGAGCCCGGAGCCGCACGCAACCATTAGACAAACATTTCGAGCTGGAGGCCGCCTTCTGCGCCCCACTGTACGTTCACCAAGTATCGCGCGAAGCCCTTCGGTGTGGGCTCCAAGAACGAAGAATCCCGTATGGGTTCGATGGTGGCTGCGTAACCCGCATCAATAAGAATTCGCACCAAGTAGGCTGCGGCTTCCCTGCTCTCGACAGAACCCTCGGGCAACAGCGTTTCTACCTGTGCCGAATACAGGC
>NZ_JBXAXX010000088.1:0-446 GCF_056781995.1 Dellaglioa sp. CoH-57-MRSF-18 | reverse complement strand
TACGTGCGGCCCCGTACGTTTTGGCGTCTTCGCTCAGTGCCAACACGCCCCGATAGTCGTGTGCGTCGCGCGTACCTGTCACGTCTACTAGGTCGCCGTTTCGCTTATCGAATTGAAACGTGATCGGCACACGGGGCCCGAAACAGGGCCAGCGCCGCGCAAATTCTGTCACGTCGCGCTCCGTGCATTGGACCGTGTAGAAACAGCCATTATCGAATGTGCGCATCATGCACCCCTTTAGACGAGATAACCCCATGCGTCGCGAGCGTAGCGCGCGGCATCCGCCAGCAATTCAGCGCGTGTCCGGTATTGCGGTCCGACGCATGCCGCGCGGTTTTCGCCGTCGTGCATGTCAACAAACCGCCAGCAAGGGACGCCCGCCGGATTCGAATTCGTGTACCCGAGCCCAGCAAACCGCGATGCGTGAATGGTGAGCCGATTAACGC
>NZ_JBXAXX010000087.1:0-447 GCF_056781995.1 Dellaglioa sp. CoH-57-MRSF-18 | reverse complement strand
ACTGCGCGATCCACACTAGCTTCTTCACGAATCCGAACTGATCTTGAACATCGAGCAGTGCTGTATAGGCATCCGCGTAATTGCGCGAGTACGCGGCAACCATAAAGTCGATGGCCAACTGCTCGTCGGCGCTGACGGTGCTAGCGAATACAGTGCCCACATCATCGGCGCTGAGCAGCTTAGGCTTCTTGCCCTGAATGCCATCGTAGTACTGCTGAAGAGCCTGCATGATATTCGCGAGTTCGCGCATATCTGAATTGCTGGCCTTCACCACCTGCTTGATGATCGAGCGCTCGTCATCCAGCACGTAGTCCATGCCCTCGCCTTTGGCGATACGCAGGGCCTGTTTGCCGAGTGAGCTGGTGGTGGGCGTTTCCAGCTGGAACTGCGTGCAGCGCTTCAGGATCGCGCGGCCGACAGTAGAGGACTGGAATTTTTCCGGCTCCA
>NZ_JBXAXX010000086.1:0-448 GCF_056781995.1 Dellaglioa sp. CoH-57-MRSF-18 | reverse complement strand
GCCCGAGTACGATGCTCACGAAGATTATGTTGTGGATAAGGCTATCCAGTCAATCGGGCGCGGTAACATCAGGAACCACAATTCAGACAAAAAGATGTTGGCCATTGTCTCAACTGTGGGGTTGGCCGAAAAGATTCAAGCGCGTATGAGTCATTATCCCCGCATCCGTCTGACAGATACAGAGGAACTGGGCAACATGCAGCGCTGGTCCTACAATCAGGCCGGCGCAAAAACTCGCGAAGCAAGCGGTGTGCACGGACGTGACAGATTCGACGCAAAACTAGGAGATAATAAAAAGCTGTACAGTTCCCTCAGTATGCAAATTTCACGGCTGAAGAAAAAGCTGGCGCTCGATCCTGATGACAGAGCCCTGCAAAAAGAGCTGGGGCAAGTGATAGAAGCACGTGCCTCGCTCCGAACCAAGGAGAGTTGATGAAACCTAAGCTTC
>NZ_JBXAXX010000085.1:0-448 GCF_056781995.1 Dellaglioa sp. CoH-57-MRSF-18 | reverse complement strand
CGATGCAGATGGTTATGGCGTTTGTCGTGGCAGCTTTTGCACAGCGATAGGAGATTCGACATCGTGTTGGTGCCGCCCCGTGAGAGAGGCACTATGTGATGTACTTCCACAGCAGGGCGCAGGCATTGCTTGCCGCCCACTATGGCCCGGCACTTGTTGCCATCGCGTGCCACAACCTTGGCCCGTATTTCCCACCAACCGGCGCGCGTCTGCACGCCGTTAACCGTGTTGTAATTCTCACGACGTATCGAGCCCATACCAGACTTACCGCGTCGTGCACTTCTCGTACGTCGCGCAAACATGTTTAGGCCCGGAAGAAAATTCGAAGATCGTTACCGATGCGCTGGATGCAGATGTTATGCAGTGCAGAACACGCGAACGTGGGTCGATCCAACACACCCTTGTTTACTCGCATCTTGTAGCCCAGCTTGTTAAGAACAAGGATCGT
>NZ_JBXAXX010000084.1:0-450 GCF_056781995.1 Dellaglioa sp. CoH-57-MRSF-18 | reverse complement strand
CGTTGTAGGCTCCGCGTCGAAGGACTTTGCGGAGAGCGGTTTGGAAATCGGCCACTTCTTCCCGTGGGCGGTTCGCAAGATGAATACGATGTACGGGTTGCCCGTGAACGACACGCCGACGCTCGAAGGTCTGGGTGAGTCCCCGATCAAGCGCATGGAGGGCTTCCTCAAGACGCTTCAGGCCGAGATGGACGAAGACAACGAGATCATGGCGTTCCTGATCTTCCGCGAATGGGTGAAGGGCGGAAAGAGCCCGACCACCGAGCAATTGATGGCGCTGTGTGATCGCGTTGGCGTGGCGGGCAAACGCGCATCTGATCTGATCGCGTTGATGGCATCGATGCTCACCCCTACTATCGCGCTGGCCGCCGAAGGTCATTACGACGATCCGGAAGCGCTCGTTACACAGAACATCGCGGAGAATATCGATCGGCAGGCGCTGGTCATGAT
>NZ_JBXAXX010000083.1:0-450 GCF_056781995.1 Dellaglioa sp. CoH-57-MRSF-18 | reverse complement strand
ACTGTATACAAGTAAGAGCCCGGTCTACGCGGATCGAGCAGTGCATAAACGTAGTAGAGCGGGTCAAGACTGAGCCTGTTGCGAGAATGCGCCTGAAGCTCTCGTGCCTGTTTGCGAACCAATGAAGAGAATGTGCGAGCCATGGTGTACTCCGAGTTTGTTCTTCATAAAATTGCACATCCTGCTTTACTCGTTTTGTTGGCATTTCTTCATTATTTTTGCAGTGTTTTCACGGCTCACGTGCATCTTTACGGATTTGATTCGTTGGCATCTTGTCCACCTTCTAGTTCATGCGGTTCACGGTACGTTTCTTGGCCACGAAAATAAGCGATAGAGGCCATCGACGTGTCGTCGTTGAGCAGGGCTTCTACGCCCGGATGCAGAGGACTAACGTCCTCGATGTCGTCCACCCACTGGGCATCCGACGTTTCCCAATTCAACTTGGGTTGA
>NZ_JBXAXX010000082.1:0-463 GCF_056781995.1 Dellaglioa sp. CoH-57-MRSF-18 | reverse complement strand
GCTCCCTCTTCAACTTCGCGCGATTCAAGATCACCGATATTGAGTTCGTGGAGCGTGTGAAATGACGAAAGATGAGCTGGAAAAGCTGCCAGTGGCGCTTTCACTGGTGTTGGAGGCAGGGGCCTACCGAGATGCAGTGGCCGCGCTGGTCGCAGCCATCCAACACTGCCCTGATGAAGGGTATCGTCGGTCGCTGCGCCTGCTGACGGGGTTGATGGCTGGGGCAGGTGCTGATCATTACCAGCACATTGAGCTGCACGGCGAGGATGACAAATGGGATACGAAGATGGAAAACTACGTCAACCCGTCATGGGAATGGGACGGTGGAATCCGTGTCCACGATTGGCGTAGGTATGTGTCAGACGATATGGTTGATCTGTGGCCGACGATGACTCTCGACCAGCGTCGTGAGGTGTACTTGGCGGCGCACGAGCAGGCGTCTAACGAGGAATGGGACTGATGG
>NZ_JBXAXX010000081.1:0-465 GCF_056781995.1 Dellaglioa sp. CoH-57-MRSF-18 | reverse complement strand
TGAGCCCGGTGAATCTGGAGCTGGCTATTTCAAATGCGAGTGGGTCCCGCTGCCCGCAGATGAATGGCGTGCGCTGCTCGAACGTGAGCTACAGCAAACAGCAGACGGTGAAAAGACGCCGACGCACGCAGCTCTGCGCCTGTTCGACATCGATATACCCGGAGCACAGGGCGATGGATTGACGGACAAGGGTGCAGGACGCCAAAGCGCGGAACACGCAATGGTCTCGCTGCTTGAAGCATTGGCCGATTACGCGGCTAACGGTGATATTCCGGAAGAAGCGTGGGACGCGGCAATCGTCGAGATGTCACGTAAAGCCACAGAGCAGTCCCGTCCACCAGAGACAATTTAATTGTACGCGGGGCAAGTGCCCAGACGTTCACAACTCACCACCCCACTTTCACAACAAGGGAAGCAATATGCAAACCGTTTCGATCACCGATTACACCCTCCTGACGCCCAAGC
>NZ_JBXAXX010000080.1:0-465 GCF_056781995.1 Dellaglioa sp. CoH-57-MRSF-18 | reverse complement strand
GCCTTAGTCGCGTTCAGCTTTGCGAGCTGCTCGGCCGTGTAAATTTTTGTCAAAACGGGCGCACCTTTGCCCGAGCCGCCGCATTGATAGCAGGTGTACCACGTATAGGCCCATGCTTGCGAGCCACCTGCACCGCCGCACCGATGACACGTGCCCGCCCGGTAGAACGAGGCAGAGCCCTTGCGTTCGTCGTAGTCGGCAGGGGTCAGGCCCGAGAATGGGCGGCCGTCGCGGTAGAACAGTTCGGGTTTCGTCGTTTCCATATCATTCCCCTAGTGGGTTATCGAGGGAACGAATAATAATGGGGCCGCGCGGCCCCGTCAATAGTACCCGACTAAATTTTGTGGTTATTCCCCGTCTTGCGCCGCCCGGTCGCAAACCGCCTGTGCATATTTTTCGTTTTCTTTCCATGCGCGCTCGATGGTGTCGTCGGCGTCCGGGCCCGGCTTCACGACACCCAAAACC
>NZ_JBXAXX010000079.1:0-469 GCF_056781995.1 Dellaglioa sp. CoH-57-MRSF-18 | reverse complement strand
GCGCCACATTCTCGGTGACGATCACGTAGCGCCGGGCACCAAGTTGCTGGAGCGCTTAGACGAGTTGGACCTATCGGATTTTGTGATGGGACTCGAAGACGAATTCAGCACCACCTTCGGTGAAGAGTTCTACAACAAAGAGACCTGTCCGTGCGCCACGCCGCGCGAGTTCAAGGACTACGTGATGGAGAATGCAGACGTGTAACACGACGGCGCTGATCTTAGGGTCCGCGCCTTTTTGCTAAGGAGGCTAGATGAAGATTAAGAGCAGTATCCACGACTACTACGATTGGGTTGCGCACCAGTACGGCGGTGGCGATCCGAACCTCGTGTACATGCGTGATCGCATTGTGCCCCTTGGCGTGGAAAAGACTCCGTGGGGAACGATCCATACCGAACATGGATTCACGTTTCCCGATGCGTTCAGGAAGTCGCTGAGCCAGTACTGGGATGAGCTGGGTGGTGACAC
>NZ_JBXAXX010000078.1:0-469 GCF_056781995.1 Dellaglioa sp. CoH-57-MRSF-18 | reverse complement strand
ACCAAGCAGCATGATCGCAATCACCAGTATGTCCAGCACGATTCCTCCGCAGCAAAAACAAAAGGGTGGATAGCGCCAACTATCCACCCTCTATTTACTTGCCCAACACCAAATCAACCAAACATCTTCGGCTCTGCACATTAACCCGGGCCGACACCGAGCAAAAGGAGTGCAGGTAACCAGACTGCGCGGCATGTGCAATACCGTCGTGCATGAATCTCGTGCGAACCCGAATCAGTAGCTGGTCAGTTCTACTGACTGAATATGGCAGGTGCTGAGAGATTCGAACTCCCGACCAACGGCTTTGGAGGCCGCCGTTCTACCAGCTGAACTAAACACCTGTGGTAGGGGACACAGGATTCGAACCTGTGAATGCTGGGATCAAAACCCAGTGCCTTGGACCTGACTTGGCTAGTCCCCAATTGATTAGTTGACCTCAACACGTGGAAAATCTACACTAGCGACACAC
>NZ_JBXAXX010000077.1:0-470 GCF_056781995.1 Dellaglioa sp. CoH-57-MRSF-18 | reverse complement strand
GTGTTGGCTAAGTTGCCGCACGTTCAGGCGCAAGCCGGCCAGTTTGCGATTCCCGCAACCGATCTTCTGGCTGCACACACGTACGATCTGTTCATCGAATTGGACAAACACGCATAAGGATTTGGGTAAGTCATGCACGTTATTCAGGCAATCGAGTTGGAAAAAGTTGGGCCGTACCAGAAGCCGGTGCGGTTTGAGCCGCCGTGCGGGGTTAGCACCATTTATGGGCTGAACCGCGCTGCGGGCAAGGCATCGCAAAACTCGAATGGGGTAGGCAAATCATTGCTCTTCTCAGTGTTGCCTGAAGTGATGTATGACGAACCGCAAATCGGTGAGCGTTCGGACAAGATCAAGCAAGGCCGCCGCGACATCGAGTTCATGAGCCACGCAGGAAAGAAGGTGTTGGTGCGGCGTATAATGCGCGGCAAAACCGACAAGCTGGAAATCCACGTCAACGGTAAGGATAAAGA
>NZ_JBXAXX010000076.1:0-474 GCF_056781995.1 Dellaglioa sp. CoH-57-MRSF-18 | reverse complement strand
GGGTAGATGATGTGGTTGTTGCCGAAGCGCGCCACCTGCTCGGGCTTGAACCGCGACATCAGATGATCCTTGATCGTACTGACCGAGATATTGCGCGTCAGCTGATGGTAAAAGTCCGCATCCGAATCGCTGTCGCCTGCCGCCATTGCGCCTTTGAACGCGGAGTCGAGGTTGCCGCTGATGAAGATGACGAGCTTCGTGTAGTCGATTTCCCACGATTCGCGGCCGAGCGCATTCTCCAGCACCGAAGCCAACTTCACTTCATCCCAGCTCATGATCTCGCGAATACTTTCGGCCAGACGCAGCGTTTTCTCGAACTCGCGCGCCTGCCACGGTGNGATACGGAACGGCTCTTCCTTCTTTTTCTTGTCCTCTTCTGCCTTGTCATCATCGGTTGACGGTTCTTCGATCTTGCGCACCGAGTTCTCGCGATAAGCCAGCATCATTTCGATCTCGGCAAACACGGTCGAGTCG
>NZ_JBXAXX010000075.1:0-478 GCF_056781995.1 Dellaglioa sp. CoH-57-MRSF-18 | reverse complement strand
ACCTCGTGGTAAGTGTCGCTGCGTGTGAGGGCCCAGACATAACCGTTATGGAAAAACAGCTCACCCACTTCGAGGTCCGCGATGTACGTCGGGAACCGCTTTTGTTCCTGAATATCGACTCTCATGTGTTCTCCCCGGTCGGCATCGGCACATGCTGCACGACGAGCATCGACACATCGAACAGCGTGTGGACGGCCTGCACGGTAACGACACCAGTATCCCCATCGGGGCTCAGTCGCGCGCCCTCAACCAGACCCTTGACCGTAGCCATGTTCCCGATCGCAATCTTGTCGCCTTCTGCCATCGTGAGGTCGCCCACGAAAAACGAGATGCGCAGACGATCCCCGATCGGGATCACCCGGGACCCGGAACTCAAGCTCCACATTCGGCTCCATGTTGCTCGGATCGTTCAGGGCCACGCCCGAGATACAGCCATAGACGCCTACAGCGTCGCCAACACGAAAAATCATTTCAACTC
>NZ_JBXAXX010000074.1:0-480 GCF_056781995.1 Dellaglioa sp. CoH-57-MRSF-18 | reverse complement strand
CAAAACGAATCATACCATTGCGAGAGGTAAGAAACAAGGCTTTTGCTGGGGAAATAGCGCGAGGCTCCGGTTCTGATCGGGGCGGAAGCTTATCGAACCCCAACAACGGACTGTATTCGTCGTCAAGAGCACGTGCCCGCTCCCACCCATTGATCCACAGCGCCCGCGCGATCCCCGTCTCCGGGTTTTGATCGAGAGTCATTCCCGACCAGTAGGCGTCTCGGCCCGCGCGGCGTGGATCGGTCATTCGATATTCCGATATGCGTGTTCGATACGGTCAGCCAGACGACGGCGTTCGCACGCGACCTCTAGACACATGGCCTCTTGAGCAGATGTTAGGCAATCTTGGCCGATCTTCTCAAACTTTTGTGCTTCTGTACGAAGTAGGTCGATGCACACCAGCATCTCCTTAGGCGTCATGCCCAACGGGTAATAAACGCTCATGATCATCTCCTTGAAAGTTGGTGTGACTATTATACA
>NZ_JBXAXX010000073.1:0-481 GCF_056781995.1 Dellaglioa sp. CoH-57-MRSF-18 | reverse complement strand
GATGGCGCTCAATCATTCGCAGCAGCATCCGTGATTGTGAGAGCGCATCTTCCAGCGCATCATGTTTTGCGTCGGCCGCGTTCTCGTCCCAGATCACGGATTGCGGGTACTCGTGTATGAGAGCGCGCAAGCAGATTTTCTTTCGGTAGTGCCAAGGAACTGCGCCGTTCAACCAGAAGTCGATTTGTGCGATGTCGAAGTCGTTGCCGAGCGCCATCACATACATGTGCTCGGGATCAACAATGAAGTGATCGCGCACTCGCGCATCTATCGTGGTCAACCAGTAATCGGTCAGTTCGCGCTGGAACTGCTCAAGATTGATCGAATCTGCCTGACCCGTGACCAGTGAACTTCGCGCCGCTTCAGATTGATTCAGCCACCAGAAGAAGGCGTCGGCCTCGATCTTTCCACCACGATTAAGCTGCTCTTGGAGATTGAGGTTCCACTTCATGCTGTCGATGATGCCGATGCCGGGCACCAC
>NZ_JBXAXX010000072.1:0-486 GCF_056781995.1 Dellaglioa sp. CoH-57-MRSF-18 | reverse complement strand
GGAAATAGCTCAGCTTGGTAGAGCACCTGGTTTGGGACCAGGGGGTCGCAGGTTCGAATCCTGTTTTCCCGATTAATAGATTGCCAAAATTTATTATGTGTTTTTATTTTATGGCGGCGTAGCTCAGCTGGCTAGAGCGTCCGGTTCATACCCGGGAGGTCAGGGGTTCGATCCCCTTCACCGCTATTTTCTACGTAAGAAGCTTGGACCTTTAGCTCAGTTGGTTAGAGCAGACGGCTCATAACCGCCCGGTCGTAGGTTCGAGTCCTACAAGGTCCATTACTTGTAGCTGATTCAAGTAGATTTTTAATTTTTTATGGAGGATTACCCAAGTCTGGCTGAAGGGAACGGTCTTGAAAACCGTCAGGTGGGTCAAACCACGCAAGAGTTCGAATCTCTTATCCTCCTTTTTAATATTATCGCGGGATGGAGCAGTCTGGTAGCTCGTCGGGCTCATAACCCGAAGGTCGTAGGTTCAAATCCTGC
>NZ_JBXAXX010000071.1:0-487 GCF_056781995.1 Dellaglioa sp. CoH-57-MRSF-18 | reverse complement strand
TTCCACCAGCGTCCTCCTTATACTCTTTCCACACATCGATCACGACACACAAAAGGGTGAAGCTCCCGACCAAGATCAGCGGCCACCAGTGTCCCGAGCGATAGCCGAGAATTACGAGACCGCACAGAATGCACAGAACGAAGTCCATGATCAGAGAGGGACTGCCCCGGTAGCACGCACGTAACGTTGAACTAGCGACCGGTTTTCGGACTTCAGCTCTCGAATCTCGGCCATGCAGTTTTCGATTCGCGTGCTCCAGCGCCATGTTCGCATCGTGCTGATACTGAATCTGGCGGTCCAATTCGGCCATACGTTCAGCCACCGCATCCCATCCGAGTCGTGCGAAACCCTCGTTCACGCGGAACCCGCCATGGACCTTAAAACCTTCTTCATCTTCCGCCAGACTTTCCCACCATTGCTCGAATGTCATGCTTTTCTCCTTAATCGAAGGTGCGCGGAACTCCGCATATTTCACACTGACAGTAAG
>NZ_JBXAXX010000070.1:0-492 GCF_056781995.1 Dellaglioa sp. CoH-57-MRSF-18 | reverse complement strand
CACTGCCCCGACGCTGCTGCCTCCGATGGAGCAGCTTAGCCGGGATCAGGCCAATGAGAATATGGTTCGTTCGTCCATTTCGTCTCTTTCGGCTAATGACCATGAACACGGTCACGAGCATGAGTCTATGATTCCGGATGACGATGTGGAAGTTCCGGAGCATTACGATTCGATTGTGCCAAAAAACGTATTCGGCAACCGCTGATGCTAAAGACCCGCTTCGGCGGGTTTTTCTTTTTGCGCAATTTAATAACAATCGATCAAAGGAGAATCGGATGGAAGCGCCATATCGTCTTCTGACGGATATTCGCGACACAGAGTGGTTGCCGAGTATCGTCAGTGACCCGAATTACTGGGGGAAGGTGTGTGCCGGATGTCTCATCATGGCAGAGGACACCGGCCGGTTCCTGATGCCACTGCGTAGTCCCGGCGTCACGAATCCTGATTGTTGGGGTACGTGGGGCGGTGCTGTAGACCATGGAGAGCATGTGG
>NZ_JBXAXX010000069.1:0-494 GCF_056781995.1 Dellaglioa sp. CoH-57-MRSF-18 | reverse complement strand
CACGAGAACAGGGCCCGTGAACTACGAGCCGAGGCCGCGCGTATCGAGCAATGTTACGACAACGGGGATGACCCGTACGAAGGATAAAAGATGAGCGAAAAAGAAAAACGTGTGTTTTTCACGCAAGAGTGGCAGAAGCATGAACGTGAGGTGACCTATCCGTACTACCGAGCAAAGTCCGAGGTCACAGAAAACGATCGCGGGAGTTACGTGTATGAACGCGTAGAGCGCACGAAGATCACACGTATCGAGGTCACGGCGGGATCGCAGTACAAGATCAGCACGCACCGAAATACGAGTACGGCGACGAGTCGGGACGAGAGCATCTTGTATATGCTGGGTTCCTACCCATATGCATGTACGGAACAGCAGTTCAACGAAAAGATGAGTGAGGCGCTTGCCGCGATTGGTGTCGAGAACCCGCTCGGGGCACTGGAACGCGCGGCCGCAGATGGGGTGCCAGTGCCACTCAAGATGTGGCTTTCGGCGGCTGG
>NZ_JBXAXX010000068.1:0-494 GCF_056781995.1 Dellaglioa sp. CoH-57-MRSF-18 | reverse complement strand
AGAGGCCGATCCGATGGAAGACATTCAACCGCTGTCAACCGGTCTGCTGATGCTGGACCTGCTGTACGGTGGTGGTATCCGTCCAGCGATGTACACACATGCCGGTGACGAGCAGACGGCAAAGACCACACTGGCCCTAATGGTCAGGGTCAACGCCGTGAACAAGAACGTCCCGCTGATCGCGTTCTGGGACTACGAAGGCTCAACCAAGAACTCGAAACCGTATCTTGCATCCATTCTCAAGTCTATGGGGGCGAAGGTAGGCATCCGTGACGTATTCGGTAAGAAGGACAAAGAGACCGGTAAATGGGTTGTTCATCCGGTTGTGCAGTACTACCCAGAAACGGTGGGTGAGAAGTTCTTCGATTGGATGGCAAGTATCCAGAAGCAGTACCCCGACAAGCGCATGGTTGCAGGTAAGTGGTGGCTGATCTATGAAGACAACAAGGCCAACAAGGCCATGATTGGTGACGCACACGACCCGAAGATGGCCA
>NZ_JBXAXX010000067.1:0-500 GCF_056781995.1 Dellaglioa sp. CoH-57-MRSF-18 | reverse complement strand
AGGGCTCGCGGATAACGAAGCCCGCACCCTCATGCAGCAATGGGAACAGCGCGCGGCCGACCTGATTCGGAAACGGTCTTAATGCACAGAATAAAGACTGAGTAATTTACTCGGGTATTGTTGACGGCTCCGAAAGGGGCCGTTACTATTTGAGCCATCGATAACCCACTAGGCGCACCCCATGAAAACGAATCTGCGTTTCAATATTGACCAAACGGTTAACATTCAAGCCGATATTGAGCTTGGTTCACGGTACGTCGTTAGCATCTTTGACGAGCGCGGAAACTGCATGGTGGAACGGCTGGGGCTCGCACGTTATCGCAATGTGCGCGGCGCGATTGCCACGATCATGGGCGACCCGCGTATCGTGAGCGTTACGACGCAATGCGGGGTTGAAGTGGGGCGCGGCTACAAACCCGAGTAAATTAGTCGGGTACTGTTGACACGTGCCAGAAACGCGATCATACTAGACCCATCGACTAACCGCTACGGAGTAAAAC
>NZ_JBXAXX010000066.1:0-504 GCF_056781995.1 Dellaglioa sp. CoH-57-MRSF-18 | reverse complement strand
CGTCGTAGTAGCGCTGCTGCATCACCGGCATGATCCCGTTGACCGCAAATTCCGCCACGTCAGCAGCACGCGCGTTGGCGGCCAGTATGCGATTATTTGATCGCTCGGTCGCTGCCGAGAAGCGCCCATTTTGGTAAGAAGAGCTGACTACGTGCATCGTAGTTCTCCTAATGATTAGTACACCATAAAATTGTGGCGCGAAAGCAGCAAAAGGGGCCTAAGCCCCTAGATTAACCACGAATTTGACGCACCTTGATACCGGCGTCGCTCAAGATGTGCCGGCCGTCTGACGCCTCGTACACATGCTGATATACTACTTCCCTGATCTTTGCACGAATCGCGACCAGTGCACACGACACACACGGACTGTGCGTGGTGTAGAGGCGCGCGTTCTCGGCACTTGCCGTCGATCCCGAGAATTTGGTGAGCGCGTTGAACTCTGCGTGCATAACCGTGGGCTTCGTTGCCATTTGAAGCTGAAGGGTGCCGTGCTCACAGCGCACC
>NZ_JBXAXX010000065.1:0-508 GCF_056781995.1 Dellaglioa sp. CoH-57-MRSF-18 | reverse complement strand
ACGGCTGATCCGTGACTCTGTGATCAGCCTTTTGCAGAATGATTCGGCCGCCGCGTCCGAAATCACAAGCAAGATGACGGAACACGTGATGACCGAAATGCGTGACGATGAAGAAGTGATTGCCGCAATCGTCGCGGCAGCTACCTCGCGTATGGTGCGGCCATGAGCGCAACGCCAAAGTTCCCGATTTACCAAAAACGCGAATTTCGGTGCGGCAATCATCACGAGGAAAAAAGAAGACTATGCGTGCTCCGAACAAGAGTTCAACGGGGCGCTTAGGGTTGCGCGTGGCCGCATCGACGCGTTTATCAACGCTAATCGTGGAGAACCCGCGCAATGAGCACAAACCAGAAGCAAGTTGTACTTAGCGAGTACGAAATCAAATGGCTGGCCGCGTCGCCCGAAGCGCTGCGCGTTGCCGCCGACTACCATGACTATCAGGCGACGATTGCCGACGCCTCAGACTATGGTGAGTGCGTGCCGCATCAAGAGAACAGGGCCCGTGAAC
>NZ_JBXAXX010000064.1:0-508 GCF_056781995.1 Dellaglioa sp. CoH-57-MRSF-18 | reverse complement strand
CCTCATCAACGATCAGGAGTGACGCATAGCGAAGCGGGCTCTCTTCGTTCTTAGAGAATCCCTTGATCTTGCCAGTAACACGGTCCATCTTTGGCCGGTAGATCAGGCTGTGGAGAGTACCGGCACCGACGCAGCCTTTGCTACGCATGACAGCCGCTGCCTTGCCCGTGTATGCCGCAAACACCACTTCACCACGTGAGCACCCCTCACCATTCTGAACGCGCCACGCGATCTCTTTGATGAGCTGTGTCTTACCGGTACCCGCGTATCCGAACAGCCGGAAGATCGGTGCCCGCTTCCGGTCCTTGTACCAGTTGATTACGTCGTGGATTGCGCGATTCTGCTCATCATTCCACGGGATGTCCGGTCGTTCGAATCCCTGCACAACGATACGTGCTGCATCCGACCCGAACAAATCCTTCGAGTCATATGTGCTTCGATCGGGGTCTGCTGAATCGGCCTTTCGGTTCCAGAACTCCGTTGCGTCCTCAACCAAGAACACATTGAT
>NZ_JBXAXX010000063.1:0-518 GCF_056781995.1 Dellaglioa sp. CoH-57-MRSF-18 | reverse complement strand
ATTACTTCGACCCCTACGGAGGTGATGGTGGCACAACACTCAATATGAGATACATACATGAAACCTCTGAATCAGATTCGTCGCTTTGAAGTCAGTACTCCTGAAGGTTGGGTCCCTGTGCATTGGGAACAGCTTGACATCGGTGATGTTGTCCGAATCTTGCCCTCTGTATCGGAACACGATCATAACCTGAATGGAAACCTGTACGTGGTGTCGGTACAGCCCACGCTGAACGTAGACATCGTGGGTGGTGCTCAGCCCGAAGCAGCAGATGGCAAGGAAGGCTCTGCTCCAGAGGTGATTGACGTTCCTGTCGAACAGGTCACGGACAAGCCGAAGCGCGTGCGTAAGCCTCGCGATAGTAAATAAGCAGAACAATGGAAGTGTGGCCGAGTGGTTTAAGGCTCCGGTCTTGAAAACCGGCGAGGGCTTTGTCCTCCGTGAGTTCGAATCTCACCGCTTCCGCCAAGTTTTGGTGATTGTGCAGTATGCGGGTAAAAATAGGTAGCCCGTACGTG
>NZ_JBXAXX010000062.1:0-523 GCF_056781995.1 Dellaglioa sp. CoH-57-MRSF-18 | reverse complement strand
ATGTTGACGGGTAGCCGTGCAACATCTGGGCTCGTTGGCAAATTCAACAGATCGTTATACGAGCCGGTAACGGCCACGGTCGCCAATTTTCCTGACGACAAGTTGCCTGCGGTTTGAGCCGTTGACGTAAGGATCACGCCACCTAGTGCCGATGTCGTGGCAATAGGCAACGAGTACGGAACCGGCTTGTTCGTCAGATCGTTGTAGCTGCCTGATGTTGCTACAGTGGCAAACCCAGTAATGTCGGTTGCTGTCAGCGTCACGGTTCCCGTCTTACCGTTCACGGACGTGACGTTCGAACCAGAGTTCGCAATCCGCGTCCACACGTTGTTGGAGACCAGTGCCAAGTCACCAACGGCCCATGTACTGATGCCGTCGATAGATGTTGAGCCTGCAACAGAAACCACGTAGTACGAACCATTTGCCTGAGCAGTACCGCCAGCAACGCCGCCGTTAGCTAGAACCGGGCTGTTTGCGTTCGCATCCCAGTTTCCTTTGTAAGACAGGCCGCCCGAGATAGATG
>NZ_JBXAXX010000061.1:0-524 GCF_056781995.1 Dellaglioa sp. CoH-57-MRSF-18 | reverse complement strand
ACTGTACACAGGTGTTCCAACTACCTACAACTTTGTTGCGCCCGATACGCTCGACATTTTGTGTGAACTGCCGCCTGATGCAGGCTACTTCGAGTTCGGTGAGGTAGGCCTGTATCTGCCGGGCGACGTACTGTTTGCCAAGGCCGTATTCCAAAAGCCACAGCTTAAGTACCCGAATATGACGGCTGCGACCGTCAACACTTATTCGTTGCACTGCCTTTTGAAGCTCCAGCAGGCAATGGCACTGATTCAGGTTACTGTTCAGCAAAACCCAGCAATCCTAAACGTTTACGCGTGGTCGGATGTCATTCCTCCGAACCAGATGATGAATCCGTTTGTCCCTGCGCTCTTGGTTCATGAGAATAACGCGGATGCTGAGCCGACGCTGATGACACAAGTGTCCACTACTCAGTGGGCCGTGGCAAGTGCACACTACAAGTACGCGACAAATCGCCAAACTGATGGTGGGTACGGTAGTCAGCTGTGGTTCCCGATTGCGGCATCGTCCAGTACGTGGATAGAGG
>NZ_JBXAXX010000060.1:0-525 GCF_056781995.1 Dellaglioa sp. CoH-57-MRSF-18 | reverse complement strand
GAGGTTCATGAACGAGATGCTCAGTTCCACAAAATCGCTTTGAGTCAGCGACTTGCGGGAAAGCAGGGCCTCGACAATAGCCGTGTAGTAATCACGGTTCTCCTGAATCGTGGTCTTGGCTCGCACCAGCTGTTCGGCCAGAATAGCCGCGATCCGCTCGTCCGACTCGTCGTAGGCGTTGACCGAATACGGTGCATAACCAGTCACATGCTTATCGACGCGCGCGATATTGCCGTCAAAGCCCCAGTGACGCGTGTACTGACCCGCGAGCTGCGTGGCTTTCCCGATATCGGATGCGGCCCCCGACGACGAGAAGGTTTGGCCAAACACCAGCTCTTCGGCCGCGCGGCCCGCGAGCAACACGCAAATCTCGTCCAGAACGTTCTGCTTCGACATGATATCCTCGCCCTCGACCACGGGCATCATGTAACCGCCCTTGAACGATGCGACGTTCACCTTCAGCTCGAACGGAGCAACGCGCTTCAGCAGCGCGTAGACCAGAGCGTGGCCCGCTTCGTGCGCCGC
>NZ_JBXAXX010000059.1:0-535 GCF_056781995.1 Dellaglioa sp. CoH-57-MRSF-18 | reverse complement strand
AAAACAAGGAGAGTAAATATGTTCACGGCAATGAGTATGGTGTGGCTTGTGGCCGGAGTCTTTATCGGTGTCTTCATCAGCGTTGTCTACTGTGCGTTCCACGAGGACCGCATCACCCGGGAAATCCGGGAAGCACGCATGAAGAAGGAGCTGGTCGAAGCGAACCTGTATCTGGCGCGCAAGCAAAAAGAGTTTGCGGAACTGACTGGGAAGGACGTGCAACCCGAACCTGCTAAGCCGGATGACCACGCCAGTGCCGCAGACTGGAGTTCGCGTACGGTACGTATCACCCAGACGGACCGAGACGGTAATACAACGGTGAAAACTCGCAACTATGACGAGCTGACGGACGCGGAGCGTGCGCAATTCGATGAGATGATGCGCAGATTCAACCAGACCATGGCGAATTTCGACAAGACTATGCGAGGCGCGTTTGCATGAAGGCCATAGAGCTTCTTGAACAAGCGCTTCCATACGTGCGTGGCCAGAATGAGGCGCTTGTCCGCAAGATCGAGAAGAAACTGCGGAAAGATGG
>NZ_JBXAXX010000058.1:0-537 GCF_056781995.1 Dellaglioa sp. CoH-57-MRSF-18 | reverse complement strand
GTCTTCCATGAACGGAAGCGTCGCATCTACATCCATCTCGAATTGAGTCTGGGGACCTTCGCGTACCAGACGATCAAGATCGCGGTATACGGCCTCGACGTTGTGCATCGGAATATCGAGCAACGGCTGCGTCCATTCGTTGAAGCTCTGAATCATATTGAGTGCCCATGCCACCCAAAATGACGCGTCCTCATCCACCTGCTTAAGGCGCTCGACGACGTTATGTTCCCGCAACTGCCGTCCCAGCTCTTCGTATCGCGCAAGACGCTGACCCACCAAGCGCTCGACTGCTGTTTGATTCATTATTCTTCCTCGCTGACTACTTCAGTTTTGGTGCCGCATCCGGGACAGAAGCAGAGTGGGAACGTGACGCTGGCACCGGACGCCGAAAACGAAAGTGCGTCGTTGTTGACGTGTGCATAGTGGCGCACGCGCTCATCGTCCGCACCGCGCACCACTAGGGTACCGTGCGCCGCCATCATATCCTGATAGTCGTCCATGTACGTACAGCAACGAACAAGTTTCATTTGACCTCCG
>NZ_JBXAXX010000057.1:0-537 GCF_056781995.1 Dellaglioa sp. CoH-57-MRSF-18 | reverse complement strand
GAAATAATGCTGCCAACGTCACCGTGCTCCACAACTTCGAGAATAATGTGGCTCGGGCTCTTGATCTCGATGACTCGTGCGTTCACGTTTTGGCTGTAAACGCAGCAGGTAGCGCCCACCACGATAGGGCTACCACATGACGCGTATACAGAGGGGCGCTGCTTACGTGCCTTGCGCGGGAGTACCGGACGCGTCGTGAATTTACGGCTCATGAACTTCTCCTTGCTTGATGTGATTGTACGCATGGTACAGGACGTGGCCATCTACGTCAAGCTCGTTACGTCACGCGGTACCATCATCTCGGAACCGCGAATCAATTGCAGAACATCGGAGGCGGTGAGTTCCAACTCCTGAGCCGTTATCCCGTCTTCGATCAGGAGCGTGTGGTTCTTCAGGCCGTTGACCAGACGTAGCGTTACCAGCTTTTTCTTGGACGCGGGCGCGGCGTCGGCCACCACTTCGAGACCGGTGCCGTTGCATTCCCTGACCGCCTTCAGGCCGTCGATCTTAACGTGGACCTTGCGTGCCTCATCGATC
>NZ_JBXAXX010000056.1:0-537 GCF_056781995.1 Dellaglioa sp. CoH-57-MRSF-18 | reverse complement strand
CAACAGAATTGTGCATGACACGCAACCGCCGCTGCCGGTACTGAATATCGAAGGACTTGGCACCGAACCCGCGATTGCTGAAGTTCATGTCGTGGCGTGCCCGATTCAGCTGGTTGTATATTGAGTAACCCAAGAAATCATCGAGCGGCGTTTGCCCGATGATATGGCCCACGGCCGCCAACCACGCCCATGCCTGATGGAACAGAATAACGTCGCTCAATATCAGCCCACAGTCGGAGCCCGCAATGTAATGCGTGGTCCACGGTATATTGCCTACATGAAGCCTCACCACATTGTAGCCTCGGGCACATGTGCGATCGATCTCGATCTGGGGCCGGCGCACGATCTCCTGTTCCTCCCAATGCGGACGCATCGGAACGTATGTCTCGTAGTCGAGAAGATTGGACAGGCCGTCGTACACGGTAGACAATTCGGCGCGCGTCACGTAATTCAGGCTACCGCGCACAGGGTCTTCTTCAGGAATTTCTGGCACCACGTTCACGATGCGCGGCATCCTACGCACCTGCATAATGTCGA
>NZ_JBXAXX010000055.1:0-541 GCF_056781995.1 Dellaglioa sp. CoH-57-MRSF-18 | reverse complement strand
ATACCATAGCTCGCGCTGACGTAATACGGAACGTTGCTATTGAGCTTGGCACCAAATCCGAGCGTAATACCACCCGCATTCCATGCTTGCTGAACAGTGTACCCCGTATTGTAGTATCCCCACGTCTGGTCCGCTGCTGCTCCCCACGTAGCCGACGATGCCGCCGACGACTGAAATGCGCCCACTGGTCGAAGAGACGTTCCGGGAACGTTGGTAACGCTAGGCGCAAAGGTCACCTTTTTTGTCGTGGGTGCCTGAGGCGATACACTCCATCCCTGCAACCTAAGGTCTGAATCATCCCGTGCTGTTTCAAACCCTTGCATATATTTGAGGCTCATATGTGCTCCATTAACGCGAAGTTTGGCCGAATTCCCCGGCAGTCAAACTCGCTGTTGTCCAAGGATTCGTCCCATCTGTTTCTGCCACCGCGATATAACGCGACGGCCCATTTGCTGTCGTCATCTGAGTTACCCCAGAAGAGCTAGAAGTCTTGAAGGACCCCTGAATGTTTTGGTAACGATTCGAGTTACCGCGCATGACT
>NZ_JBXAXX010000054.1:0-543 GCF_056781995.1 Dellaglioa sp. CoH-57-MRSF-18 | reverse complement strand
AAGGGTGTTACGACCGTAGAAGCCGAATCCGAGCCGTCTATGATGGATCGCGTGTCCGGTCTCCTAGGGGCACCCGCTGGTTCCGTGTCTGGTCCCGCAGGCATGTCGGCGGCCGGCACGGGAACTACGATATCGAGTGGGGCACTTACTGCTGGTGGCACAAAGCCTGTGGCTATCAAGCTGAGCAACAGTGCAGAGTCCGCGATTGAGAAGGCAGCTGCTGATCAGACTGCGCTATACAAGAAGCTATACGATTTCTTGAGCGGCAGTCGCGGCCATACGGGTGACGCACACGAGGGAGGCGTTCAGGGCGATCTCAACGAAGAGGACCGCGCGGATATATGGTGGAGATCGTTCCGCAACTGGATGGGTTCCGATCTTGGCAAGAAGGCGCGCAAACAAAGAAATGAGGACCCCTCATGGCTTTCGTGGCTTAAGCGCCTAGGCCCACTATTGGCGTCCATGGTTCTTGACCCAGAACTCTACAAAGAGATGGGTGCACTTATGGACAAATACCTGACATGGGATAACGTAGTCAAGGTG
>NZ_JBXAXX010000053.1:0-547 GCF_056781995.1 Dellaglioa sp. CoH-57-MRSF-18 | reverse complement strand
AGTTCCTCAAGTTGCCGGATTTGGCGGTACTTGTTTAGGAGTCGCGCACATTTCTGTGCCTCGTCTACGGTGGTGACCGTTGCCTGCGAATCGCGCAGCCATTTACGCGTGCCCTCCGATATCGCGGGGTCCTCGATGAGCAATCGGTAGGCCGGTGTCGTTCCCGTCTCCCGCATGTGGCGCAGCACCGCGCTGTATACCTCTTGGCTCTCCGTATAGTTGAAGTACGATTCGTCGATAAGGCTAAGAAGGGTACCGGAAACTCGTTTGTCTTTGTGAGTCAGCGCCCGGAGCGCCGCCAATTCTGCACGTGGACTTGCTTTTGTTGCCATTGATCTAGGTCTATCGTTGAGCTAACTCTTATTTACTGTGCGTCGTGTTCTCTGCTTCGGGGACCGTAGGTGGCGCGACCCCGGCGTATCGCACAGGGAATTTGGCCACCGTCTCGTTATGCGAGGGTCGCGCCATAACCACGTGCCGAAAATCCTTCAGTGCTTCCACAATCGATGGCACGATCGGGATGCTGTCGAGAGGCCTGTGCTCAGTC
>NZ_JBXAXX010000052.1:0-548 GCF_056781995.1 Dellaglioa sp. CoH-57-MRSF-18 | reverse complement strand
GCATGCTACCCTTTACGCCTTCTGCGCGATCAGCGGCCTTTGCCGGGAACTTCTTGTCGTTCGTGGGTTTGAATGTGACGGCAGCGAGCCGTGCCTGAATCGCGAGAAGAGTGCGCATGTCGTAAGCCGCAAGATTGCGCTTTTTCTTGTCTTCTGCTTCTGGGTTGTAGCGTCCGATGTAGCGCGTTGCCTCGATTTGGGATGCGAGCAGACCATCTTCTTCGGTCGTGACCACCACCTCAAGGAAGTGGGGTGCAAAGTCGGCAGGTGCCGTGAACGTGGGGAGCGGTACGCGTGCCGGTTTCACACCGCCAGTACCTGTAGCCACCTTTTCAGTGCGCGTCGCCTGCGCTTTCGCCAGCGACGACTTCTTCTTCGTTGTTGCCATTCTTGTTTCCGTAGAGAAGGTAATTCAGTTCAGATTGCAGGTTCACCACCATCTCAGCAAGCCGCAAGTTAGCCAACGCCTGAGCCTGTTCAACTTGGCCTAGACGATGGGCACGCGCTATCTGGAATTCGATTGTGGTTTGCAGCAAGGCCTCGGATAC
>NZ_JBXAXX010000051.1:0-552 GCF_056781995.1 Dellaglioa sp. CoH-57-MRSF-18 | reverse complement strand
GATTCAAAAATGGCACTCTTGTTCAGCGAGGGCTGGGACGCTTACACCACTACGTCTGACGTGACAGGTTCCGGCAAATACAAAGTGTTTAGGACATCTAATAATGGCGGTCCTCAACTACTTAGCTCATCCGGTAAGTACGGGGGCAAAGCCATTAGTTCTATTTCGGTTGGTTATGCTTCGGCCGTTCGCTGCGATGTGAATATCGCGTCAGGCGCTACGTTTTATATCGGCGGCTGGTGGAAGTGTGGACTATCCGGAGGCAAGGACAGTGACTTCGGCTATGGCGGCCTCGTCAATATCGGACTGGCCTCTAATGGTGCCCAGATTTTGGACTTCGACGGTAATTACCTAACACTGCGGAACGGCACATACACCAGTACAACACCTTTGGCTACCGGCACCACGTACCTTGGTGATGGCTATCACTGGATTGAAGCCTCAATCCAGATTAACGGCGCTAGCACCAAGGTAACGGCCTACGTGGATAGCATACTTCAGTTCACAGGAACTTATAACTACGCGCAAGCCGCTCAGGCCATTACCCAGCTA
>NZ_JBXAXX010000050.1:0-554 GCF_056781995.1 Dellaglioa sp. CoH-57-MRSF-18 | reverse complement strand
CAACCGGCCACCATACCAACTCAAGGTATAAAGGCCAATGGGCATTGAAGTTCCCAAATCACCATCGGGTAGTAAGCGTTGAGCTTCCGCAGCGCGACAAACATATGCAGGTATCGGTAGCATCAAGATGGGGAGGCGTAGATCAGGACATAGCAGATACGCTCGCTCATGAGCTACAGGACCTCGACGCCAAGTACGAAGGAAGCCGCTGGCTATATAAGCTGCAAAGGTTGCTGGAAACTACAAGCGACTATCATGCTGAGTACGTAGCCATCGTCAACAACCAGAGCGAGCATCCCTCGTTCTCAATTCTGAGCCAGGGTCTTGATCTTGGGTTCTACGGTGTATACGATACGGTAAACCGCAGCACGCAGCTCGCTTGGTCCACTGATCCTGATTTTGTCCAGATCACACGGGCACAGGAACCAACTCGATACCTGTTTCATCGGTATCCAACGGTGAAAGATCGGCCGCTGTTTATCCACACAGAAAATGTATGCTCCAAGTGGTATGTATGGAAGCAGGCGTTCACGAATGTGGATGGAGTTCTGAAG
>NZ_JBXAXX010000049.1:0-555 GCF_056781995.1 Dellaglioa sp. CoH-57-MRSF-18 | reverse complement strand
GTGGACACTTCTTTATTTACATGGACTGAGTGGCACGCTCAAACTTGGGACGCCACGCCTTGATCGCGTGCGTGAGACGCGAGCGCTGCATTTCCTTACCCATCAGCGTGAACATCTCAGCGTTCTCAAGGAACGCGTGTGAGCGATCCACGTACTGGGTGGGATGACAGCCTGCGGTTTCGTAGAAGAGACCGGTGGCGACGTGCTGACCCGGGTCCGAATACACCATCATCAGGTCCGCATCGCGGATCGACTTCTCCAGTAGCGTACGCGGGCGGCGTCGGAATGCACCATTCTCGAAACAGGTGACACGGATCAGGTCGCGCACCGTTTCCTTATTGATTCCCTCGTCTTCGAGGATCAGGTTGATGTCGCGAGTGAACACGCGCTGGATGGCTCGTTGGATGTTCACGGTATCTCGTTCAGCACCACCCGAGTGATTGTGGTCATGGAACAGCGAGGCCACGGCCAGAGCCTTCAGATCGCCCTNCACGAGGTAGTGGTTGCTGGCCTTGGGCCGAAGCGAGTTTTCGTTTGTGGCCACCACATGGGACC
>NZ_JBXAXX010000048.1:0-569 GCF_056781995.1 Dellaglioa sp. CoH-57-MRSF-18 | reverse complement strand
GCCCTATTCCGATTGCGCCGACGCCTGCCGACATGGGCATCATGGAGCATGTGCCCTACACACCGGGTGCCAACGTCGCGGGCATGGAGAAGTTGGGGCTTACGCGCATCGACGACTACCTGAATCAGTTGGAAGACGATTACACGTTGTCTGATGACGAGGCGGATAGCGAGCGTATCTCGGGTGTCGTGGATACGGCGCTCTCTGAACTGAAGGGGCGCGCAGTCCACACCGAATTCGGTGAGGGCGAGATCGTGCGGTGCGGTACTGCCGCGAAACACGTGACAGTGCGGCTCAGTAACGGATTCACGGTGAAGGCCCGTAAGTCTTCAACGTTCTTGCTGGAAAAAGAACCTGAGGGCCCGCTACGCCGCAAGATCGCGGATATCATTGGGCTCAAGGTAACGCCTATCAAGGACGTTCAGGCTGCTGGTTACGCACTGAGCCGCGCGCAATCAAAGGCGCTGAAAGTTCGAGAAGCACGTCGTCAGGCGCGCGAGCAGCGGACGCGAGATCGCGAGCGCAAAAAGGCGCTCACCGTGAAGCTGAGCTTGATTGAGCATAACGGC
>NZ_JBXAXX010000047.1:0-582 GCF_056781995.1 Dellaglioa sp. CoH-57-MRSF-18 | reverse complement strand
GCAGGATTCCGGCCTCCATACGACGTACGTACGCGTCGCGGGCACGTGCCGTGAAGAACACACGGTGCAGGTTATATTGACCCGGGCCCGGAGCGTCCTCGCGACCCGGACGCGGCACATTACGATCGTCGAGGAACAATTCCTTAACGCCGTCCGCGCCGCGCGTAATCGTTACGCGCTGACCCGTGTAGCTGACGAACGTTTCGTGAACCGGTGCCACCCAGAAATAATACGGCGTTTCCCAAACTTCGTCGTTCAGGGGTGATGCCCTGCGCACCGTGCGGCCCACAACAAAGAACTCGGAAGTGCTCGCGCTGTAGCCGCCTTCACTGTTCGGCAATACCTGTACTGCGAACAGCGTCACTCCGTGTTTCAGGTCCGAGTGCTTGACCGTTTTGCGCTTCGCCATGATTTCCTCCTGTGAATTGATGAAATAAAGTATAACGGGAGCCTCAGCCCCCGTCAAGTACTTATCGCATCTTGTTGCCGTTGAGGATCGTGTGAATCTCGGGTGCTGCGTCGAGCAACCGGCTTTCACCGAGGCGATCGATCCATGCGCTGCTCACGGTCCAACCATGCTTA
>NZ_JBXAXX010000046.1:0-586 GCF_056781995.1 Dellaglioa sp. CoH-57-MRSF-18 | reverse complement strand
ACGCTTTTTCCAGACTCGGCATAGGCCAACACAGAGCCACCTCTTCCTTCTTGTCAGAGATACGCACACCCGTCTTGTCCAATTCTTCCCATTCTGGGCTGCGTTTCCGGATCGTATCTTCCAGACGGTCGAACGCTGCATCCGACATGATCTCGGACTTGCCGTTGTAGTATGCGTCCTTGGCCCGAAGATACAGGGCCTTCATCTCACTGAGCTTCACACCGCATCCTCTTCGTCGTAGTACAGAGCTTCATTCACGATGTTCGTCACTTCCTCACGTTCGTTGTTGATCAGGAGCACGCGCAAAATCTCGCGCAGCGCATTCCTGAGTGGAAGCGAACTCGGATGCGTCTGGAACTCTTCTTTCGACTCGTAGCCAGAAGACGCCTCGAACTCGATGATGACGCGACTTTTGGTGATTTTGCTCATTTCTTCTCCTTTGTGCGGTGTCGGAACGATTGTTTCTTGTCAAACCCGTGACTCACTGCCTTGTCCACGTCGGTCTGGGTTGCGGGCGGCATATTAGCACGAGCCCGATCCTCGTTCAAGAGGCCGAGGAAGTATGCGATGTTCTGATACATCTGGG
>NZ_JBXAXX010000045.1:0-587 GCF_056781995.1 Dellaglioa sp. CoH-57-MRSF-18 | reverse complement strand
ACAGACGGTGTTACATGGACTCTTACGGGAACTCCGCTAACAAATTTGTCGGGCGGTGGCTACGTCAATTACCTGTACGACGGCAGCAAATACGTTCTGTTCACAACTTCGTCCACGGGCATCATTGCGACAACACCAGACATGGTAACCAATTGGCAGGCCATGAACGTATATGAGGCTGGGGACGCGACAGCAACCGGATTGACAGGCGGGGTTGGCAGTGGACTAATTGTTTCGCAGTCTGGGGCACCTGCTGCTAACGGCCAGTTCACACCAGCCACAACAAATGGTGGCTTTTTGCACCTATTCGTTACTGGGGCATCGGGCGGAAACCGCCAATGGGGTATCCTAAACTCCGTTGCTAACAATTCGGCCTTTGTAAGCGGGTCCCTGTCTGCGACCACTAATCTGTACCATTACTTCGAAATTCGATATGTGAAGAATATAGCGGCCACAAACCAGTTCGACGTGTACATATACGTGGATGGTGTTCAAGTCGGTTCAAAGTTCACCTACCAGTTTACACAAACGACTGATACTACGGGGCTGTTCCTTATAGGATTCCAACGCTCTGGATGCTTTACCGC
>NZ_JBXAXX010000044.1:0-604 GCF_056781995.1 Dellaglioa sp. CoH-57-MRSF-18 | reverse complement strand
CAGCTCACGAATGGCCGACCCTGCACGTGCGTCGCGCGCGGCAAGCGGATCAGCGGTCTGCTGAACGAACAAGGTAAGGCCAGCGTTGGGGACATCAACTCGATGTTGACCGGTTCATTCCAGTTCAATGTGACGCCTTACAATCAGAATCAGCAGCGTGTGGTGCGTGACCCGACTGTAACAAGTCCATACGATAGCCGTAATCGAAATCAGGGCGTGTTTGACATTGCGGTACCAAGCACCGCAGATGTTGACGATATTCCCTTTGCAGACCTAATCAACGGAAACGGATTTGGTGACAACGGCCCTGTTCTTGAAGAGACGGTCAATCAGGTTCTTGGGGATATGGATACAGGTCTTACAGGGTACGCCGATTCCAGTTGCCCGATTTGCTTCGGCAGTAACTTCATCGGCGGTTACACTCCGTATAAGGGGCACCGGCAGGTGCTGGTGGTTACCGACGTACAGGTGCGAAACGGTGAGCTGGATATGCTCAGCAGCCCTATGCGTGCTCACTGCACTGGATTCGACGTGCAGGTGATTTTGCCGCGCGGCGCTCAGGGAATCGACGCACTTAGGGTGTGGGACGGAGAGATGCCGATGC
>NZ_JBXAXX010000043.1:0-607 GCF_056781995.1 Dellaglioa sp. CoH-57-MRSF-18 | reverse complement strand
CACAGTCTTTGTCACCAACTAAGGCACTCGATACAGCCGCAGCTGCGGTTGGTGTGCGTCTTGCGGTTCAGGCCATGAGCGCGCAGCTATGGGCCGGTAATACCGAAACGAACTTGAGCCTAGAGCTTCAGTTCCATACGGAAACTGATCCCGTTACAGATGTTCGGACTCCTATCGTTAACCTTTTTAAGTTGACGATGCCTAGTACTGGCAAGTATGGGTTTCTGGAAAGCCCCGGCCCTTCGATCGACTTCGGAGATTCAGCGGCCTCCATAGCCAAGGACGCGGGTACCAATATAGGAACTTCTATTGGGTCAGTCGTCAATGGTGTGCTTGGCAGTGATAACGTAACCAATTTCCTGAGGGCTGTAGGCATAACGCCAAAGGCAGGGTCGCTGACCAACACGTCGCAGAACTCGAATGATGGAGCCAACAATACGGTACCGGCAGATGCCACGGTAAACCCGAGCATGGGTACTGCTGCCTACTGGAACACGAAGCTGAAGAACCGCATCTCGATCAAGATTGGCAACTATCTGTTCTTCGACTCAGTGGTTATCACGCGAGTCTCTATAACGGCGGCCTCGAACTTCGATGCACAGACTGG
>NZ_JBXAXX010000042.1:0-631 GCF_056781995.1 Dellaglioa sp. CoH-57-MRSF-18 | reverse complement strand
TGCTTGGCCTTCGGCCGTGAATTGAGCGCCGAGCGCAACCAGCATTTCGGTGCTTTGCTCGATCTTCGAACCCGGGAAATAGATAGACATGTGTTTTCTCCAGTGTGGAAATTAAGCAGGAGAACTGATTAATTGTGCAGTTCTCCTGTCTCCCCTTAAATTAGGGAATGTGGTTTAGAACGCTGAGAACGGGAGCTTAGCGTTGCCCGACAGAATCGCAGCGGCCGTCACCGACACTGCGCCACCGTTGTTACCCGCAAACACCCGGCGCGGTGAAGCGTAGCCCGGGCGGCCCATACGGAGTGCAGCTTCAACAGAGACCGGCGCGCGAGCGTCGTCTTCGTATTCATCTGCAAACGGTTCATCGTGACCAGCTTCCGTCAGACCATCGTCTTCCAGATCAGGCTTCACGTGTTCTTCGTCACCCAACATATCGAGTGCCGAAGCATGCGAGTTACGCACTTCAACCGGCTTGTCCTTCAGTTGATTGGCGATGGTCAGGATTGCCTTAGCGTAGTCCACACCGTGCGAAGCAAACACGCGACGAATCAGCTTGTCTGCATTACGCACACCGGCCGCCGCAAATTCGTCTTCGAGTGCAGCACGCAGTTCGTTGCGCACGTCCTTGAAG
>NZ_JBXAXX010000041.1:0-637 GCF_056781995.1 Dellaglioa sp. CoH-57-MRSF-18 | reverse complement strand
ATCACTCGACCTGATTCGAGGGGCGGCAAAATTTCGAGGATACCTGTATCGAGATCACGTGGTACGCGACGCTGTAGCCGTCCAGATTTTCGACGGTCGCGATTATCGGTACTACAATCCGCTGGATATCACAAATCCAGACTTCTGGGACTTCGTGAATGCGTGCACGGGCTTGACGTTGGCTGTTAAGAATTCTGGTGTTGACATTACGTACGTCGAATACCCCGACAAGGCGGGAAAGCGGTGTTCGGTGTTGAAGACTGCCGTGTCCGATACACTGGGCCGCGTTATCGTCAAACTTGTGCTGGATGAATAATGAACGAATGTAAACCCGGTGGCTGTTCCTCGCTTGGGTGCGAAGGTGGCCACTACTGTTTCAATGAAGACGGCACCGCAAAGCCGATGCCTGAAGGAATAACCCAAGATATGCTGAACCGATTTGGTTTTGGCAAAGGAAACAAGATGAATGTTCAACCGTATGGCCGTGATGAACTGGCGGCAGCAAACGCCGCAGGTTACCTGATTCTCGATTGGGCAGAGGGCCTGACTCACCTACGCGCAGGCTTCCGCAAGATGGATGACGCACTGCCCGGCCAGAATCAGAAGCTGGCGTCCGAGGGCTTCCAGCAAGCAACAC
>NZ_JBXAXX010000040.1:0-642 GCF_056781995.1 Dellaglioa sp. CoH-57-MRSF-18 | reverse complement strand
GGTTATGCTTCCACATAGAATAACCACGACCGGCCTTGATTTCTCGGATTTCTCCGTCAACAAGTGGCTTCGTGCTCATTCCATCTCCTTTGAGACAAGCATGAACAGCAGATCATCCACGCGACGGACTGCCCCGATCTCGTCAGTCTGCAAGTCACCGGTCTTCACTTCCTCGATAACGGTGTCGAAGATGCGCCGAATTTCACCGGTCCGCACCATCTGCCCCATCTCGAATCCAAACTTCAAAAGACGGCGACCCAGCTGCGATTTTGCAGCGGGCTCCGTGTCCGCCACCTCGAACGCTTCCACCCAGTCATCGAATTTCATTCGTCCTCCCCATCAAGGCTCTCGTACCTGCGTTCCAACCGGTCCAGCGCCGAGCACCAGTCCGGCCCAAGTGCCTGACGTGTGCCATAGTCGTTGACGGCGGCCAGTAGCGTGAGCGCCGTATCCAAATCCGCAGCAAACTGGCGTTCAAATCCAAAGTTCAATGCAAATTCACGTTTTCCCACCCACGCACTCGGAATCATAGACGCGGCTCCAACGTGAACAACGCATGGGCCACGCGCCGTACGATCGCGTCCGTCGCGAACAGTTGGTACTCACCAGCCTTGTGCACCTCAGCGACATCCGGATCAGGAC
>NZ_JBXAXX010000039.1:0-663 GCF_056781995.1 Dellaglioa sp. CoH-57-MRSF-18 | reverse complement strand
GCACAACAGCGTCCGGCTGGTACTGGCGGATCGCGTTGACACCCACATCGTACACACTGCGCGGATCGATTCCAGCTTTCGAGAGATCGCAGGACATACTGTGGTCCTTAACGGCTCCGTCCTTTACGCGTTCCGCCTCATCACCTGCCAGCTTCACGGTCCGGATGATGGATGCCGAATTCCCATCGAGCCGCGCCTGAAACGTGGCAATGAAGTCCCGAAGCGAAATGCCGTCGTTGAGCTGGGCCCCGAGGATAATGTTGTGTTGTTCGTCTAGAATCTTCTTCAGCTCATCAAACTCACGAACCGAGAGCAGGGCATACATGGGAGTGCCCATGTAGTGCTCGAATTCCATGTTCCAGTTACGCGTTACGTATCGCATAATGCCCAGAACCGTGGCC
This sequence comes from Dellaglioa sp. CoH-57-MRSF-18, assembly GCF_056781995.1. The sequence goes on along the minus strand of NZ_JBXAXX010000039.1, from coordinate 262 downwards.
TTCGCGTCGATTCGACCGTGCATGGGAATCAGTGCTGACCGCTTCAGCAAATCCGCAATCTGCGCATCGCGATCAGCCAAATCGTAGCCATCGATGTTCAGGAGCCGGGCGAGACGTGTGCCGTGCTCCGCGATCCACTGTTCATCAGAGCACGTTTCGGCCTCGACGCGTGCATCGTTGCGACCTGCTTGATAGGCAGACTCCATATCGCGCCGCACCATACGCACGATTCCAGAATTGGCTTCACCGTATTGCGTATACC
>NZ_JBXAXX010000038.1:0-667 GCF_056781995.1 Dellaglioa sp. CoH-57-MRSF-18 | reverse complement strand
CATGTTCAAGCACCTTGTGCAAACGAGTCACGTACTGTGCCTTAGGGCGCTGTGCAGATTCCCAAATTCGCTTCAGGCGATGTTCGGTCATGGGCTCCGCGCCGGATTTCCATGACCATCGGGCTAGAACGCCACCACGATACTCGCGCGGTTCGATCACTTCTACGCATTGCTTCAGGTCTTGAAGAACTTTGGCGGGAGCTTTCACCGTGAGTGAGGTCTGAACACATTGACGCGCTTCGTCAAAGATCAACGAGATTCGATCCTTGCCGGGCATATCGAGACGAACCCGCAGCAAGCAGTCGTGCGTGCACAGAATCACGTCACCGTCCTCAGCCTTCTTGACGCGAAACGAACCTACAGAGGCACCGTTCAACTTGCCCTCTAGTTGCTGGGCTACAGCCAGATCATCAGATTCGGAGTCAATGAGATGAACGCGAGACTTTGCCGCAGGTTTGCGTCGCAGCAGATCGGCCCGGAACTGCGAAAGCAGACGCAGCGTAGGGGCCGCGTACACCAAAACGTAGTTGGCTGTGGGGTCATTAAGCGTAGCCTCCGCGATATTGAGCGCAGCATATGTCTTGCCAGCGCCCGGGTAAGAGTTGACGTAGTGGATCGTCTTCACGTCTGACGTGCCGAGGGGGTCGAGGTAGGGGGTGTACATAAA
>NZ_JBXAXX010000037.1:406-668 GCF_056781995.1 Dellaglioa sp. CoH-57-MRSF-18 | reverse complement strand
CACGTGGCTCGTTCTTGAACTCGTCGCGAAGATGCACGGCATTCATCGTGGGGAGCGGGCCATCAGACAGTATCAAGATTTCGATCTCGGTGCTGCGCATCACGTTGTGTGCAACGAGTGCTGCACGCGTGTGCTGAATTATGTTTTGAAGCATGTGCTACTCCTTATTTAACAATCTTGTTTAGTACTCGGCGTCGTACATCTACGATCTTCTCGCGCATGCTTTGTTCAACGTCCAGACTCTCTACCCACACATCGAAGA
>NZ_JBXAXX010000037.1:0-396 GCF_056781995.1 Dellaglioa sp. CoH-57-MRSF-18 | reverse complement strand
CGCAAGTCTTCCTTGGACCGGAAGTTCTTGATGAGCACAATGTTTGAGAACGCTGAGTAGTCCGATGCATTTACGTCTGCACCGTCCTGAATCACTAGCTTTACCAGATTTTTCTTTCCGCGTGGAATGTTCTCAAGATCGGCACGTGAGGACAGCACCACCGTATGTAGCTTGTACACTGGGTCGTGGTTTATGAACTCTATCTCGTGGTCTGCAACGCTGTTAAACTGGATATGTGCAAAGTACTTTGGAAGCTGTTCCCCAAAATTATTTTGGTACAGTGTGCCCGGAAAGTAAGTGTTTCGAACCTTGTGTCCTGTATGCAGGTGACCACCAACGGCCACCGCCTTCGACCGGTTCATACCTTCCTTCTTGACGGTGCGACCCGAATCAGAG
>NZ_JBXAXX010000036.1:0-673 GCF_056781995.1 Dellaglioa sp. CoH-57-MRSF-18 | reverse complement strand
CGACAATCGCGACGGCGGCAATCGCACAGCAAAGAAAGGTGCCAAACGTTAAGATCATTTTTAAGCCTCGGGTTAATGGCTCACGTGAGCCTATGAGAAGCATTCTATAGACTGTCGGGTGCCGCGTCAACAGTATCCGACTAAATCACTCAGGTATTAGGCAAAAGGAAAGGGGCCGATTGGCCCCTTTAGATTATGCGGATGCGCGCTGCGTACGACACAGCCCGTTCCCATGTGCGAAACGGCATCGATACACCATCAAAGCTCACGCGCCAGCCGTAGGCGGCGCGCTGCACGCGCGGTTTACATTGCATTGACGCGCCCCGCACGATGCCATACGCGTTGACCGTTACGGCCGGTGCCCGCGATTTCGACCCATTCAACGCCGTCAATCACGGTCGTGCGCACATTGTCTGCGCCAAAGCGTGCGGCCAGTGCAACACGCATCCCCGTAAGATTCAGACCGTTTTCCATTTTGTTACCCCTTTCGTTATTGCGCTGTCGATGGGTGTAACTATACGCGCGTGCGGCGCGGCCCGCAAGCGTTATTTTGCGTTTTTTCATTTCGTTGTTTCCCCACAACACGACAGGGCAATCTGCACAAACAGATTGCCCTGTGCAATCAACGCGTTAGCACTTCGTAGAATCGTCGGCGCGTGTGCCAGTATACGAG
>NZ_JBXAXX010000035.1:0-686 GCF_056781995.1 Dellaglioa sp. CoH-57-MRSF-18 | reverse complement strand
ATTACCGTCGTTGGCCTGTGGCCGGCTTCGGTTGCGGATGTCGAACTCGACGGTTCCGCATCGAACCTTGTGACCCTCAACATCACGTGGGCTTTCGACTACCTGATCAACTAACCCTCGTAAATACACGGTTTGTTTAACCAAGGACAAGACTATGAAAGCAGAAGTAATAGCACGCCTAATGGTCACGGCCAGCGAGGGTAAGTGGGAGGACATGACTCCTGCTGAGCGCAAACGCTACAACGAAAAACACCCGAATAACCCTCAGTTTATGACTCCGGAGATGCGGCAGCGCTACATCCGTGAGCATCCGAATAGCAAATACGCTAAGGAGTACGGACCGGGCGCAAGCGGTACTGGCGTTCGAGAACGGAATGCACCTGCCCCAACCCACAAGAGTGCCCCGCGACCTGATTCAACCATACACCATCGAGCGGAACGCCCATCTCGGGCCGGTCCCCCGGGAGGTGGCGTAGCACCCTATTCACCGCGCGACAGTAAAGCCGCACAGGCTATGGCGACACTGCCACGCGCGCTTCAAGAGTTCGTGGCAAACGGGGAAACGAGTCCCGGCTCCGAGTCCCGTAGCCATGCAGGCGGCCAACTGAAGGCAGGCAGTGGCACACTGGCCAAGTCCATTCTGCACGATGTGCCGGGTGCTTTGGAGAAGATGGGTTTGCTACAAC
>NZ_JBXAXX010000034.1:0-690 GCF_056781995.1 Dellaglioa sp. CoH-57-MRSF-18 | reverse complement strand
GCCACTCACACGCCCAGAAAGTCATGAGTCCTGCGAAGCCTGCGGTGATCAGATCACGTGCGAGTGTCGCGACTCGGAACTGCTGCGAGTTGTTGAGATACTTAACGGCACCTCCGAACAGCGCGAGTCCGAAAACCCACGCATAGGTGCTGATGCTGTACCCGAAAGGGTCTTTGTCGCCTTGAAACATAATTGGCTCTCCGTAGTCTGGCACTCCTAGTAAACCTATGATAAAATTGGGGCGACTCATGAAATTTGGGTCTAGTAAATAGGATGACCAGCGGAGGATTTATGATAGAAGGCGCAAGAGTTTTGTCCCACCAAAGTGTGCTGCACCACATCGATGACCCGCGCGAACTCACGTTGTTCGTTCGTTCCGTAGTGGAAGCGCGGCCCGAGGTCTTCAACAGTATCTGCATCCACGGATTTCGGAAGATCGTGGCTGATTTGGTTGAGGAACTGGACGAGCGGTACGGGCCGGGGCTGACCATCGAGCTGCTGGACGCTCAGGACATGGACAATGAAGCCGACGAATTTACAGACGACATTCTGATGCTCATCACATCGAAACATAACAAGTTCCAACTGCAATGAAAAAGAAAGGACGAATATTCGTCATCGACGGAAATCACGCACTCCATCGTGTCTGGTTCACGTTGCGCACAGGCCGGCCGATCGAAGAGGCACTTC
>NZ_JBXAXX010000033.1:0-707 GCF_056781995.1 Dellaglioa sp. CoH-57-MRSF-18 | reverse complement strand
GATCGTAGACCCGGAATGGGCATGTAGCACCTTCCACGAAATACCACGGAAGTTGCGCTGAGCTGCTGGTGCTGACCGCACCGCCCATGCTCGACTTCAACACGTCACCTAGCGCGGCCCCAACATTCGATAGAATGGAGCCCGATGTTGGAGATGGTGTTTGCGTAGAACCTGGACCAACGATAGGTAGTTGGCAGTACCAAGAATATGCCATCATCGGGTCCGTTCGGTTCATAGCTCCAAACAGATTGTCGCCTTCGATGATGCCGCCGTTGCTGCTGACTTCCCCGAGAGTACCGGGACCAGCAAGCGCAATCGACGAAGGCCCGGCAAAACCGCCGAGCCCACTCAAAACTTAAGCCAAAATGCTTTCAGGTGCGTTAGCCAGCGCTGCGATAGCGCCACCTGTATTGCCAGAAAGCAGCTCACCAGCCGCGCCAATGGCGGACCCTAGTGCTGCGTTCACTGTATTATTTACGACGCGAGAGGCCGTGTTGACGATCGCGTTTTCCGCGCTCTGTACTGCGCCCTTAACGCCTTGGACCTGACGGTCAATTTGCGAGTTCACACCAGTCTTGATTTGCTGGGTGGCTCTCGATACTGCATCGGAGAGAAAAGACATGATGGCGGCATTCCTGATGGACGCGCCGGATGCTGGCAGAAGTCGGAACCTCGTGCGCATGCCGAGCGCCGGGCAAAAAGAAAGG
>NZ_JBXAXX010000032.1:0-712 GCF_056781995.1 Dellaglioa sp. CoH-57-MRSF-18 | reverse complement strand
TTGTAATACAGATTCATTTTTCATTCTCCCCGGGCACACGTGCATTGATCAGTTCCATCCCACTGATGACAGCCGGGAGCGAAGCACGGGCCGCCGAGCGTGAAATATTCTGGGTCTGTCGGAATCTTGTCGATGATGGTATCCACGAACGCAGAAACGGCAACAGCCCGCACGTCGGATACTGTCGTTTCGGCGCGGCTCGTCATCGCCACTATCTGGCATAGGGCCTGACGTAGGCGCACGATCTCAGGTTCGCTCACTCTTCCACCTCGAACTCGACACGCGTGACCCGGTTAACGCCTTCGCTGCCGTTGAACGTGCGTCGGAAATCGGCAGAGCCCGAATCCGGTGATGTCCACACGAGATAGCCGTCGTTTCCGAAACGGACGCGGATGTTGGCTCCGATTTTGAACAGCTCGCCTTCCTCGATGTCGTTGAACGTGAGACCGCTCCGACGTTTCGTCACAATCACACCTTCAGTCCTTGTTTTCATCATATTTTCCCCTTTTCCGCGTCCGCGAATGTAATTCCAGCCTGCGTCCGTGCATGCCCGCAGCCCGACCCCAAAATGATTGCCTTCCCATATACAGCCACGCTCACGAGCCCAATCTGCGAGTGCGGCACCCGCATAATAGACGCCGTTATTAAGACCCATCAACGCGCCCGTGCCCCGAATCCATACTCGGGATCCCAAAAGTACAGGACTCACACG
>NZ_JBXAXX010000031.1:0-734 GCF_056781995.1 Dellaglioa sp. CoH-57-MRSF-18 | reverse complement strand
GAAGGAGACTGGCCAACTAGCCGGCAACGACCGCAAGCGACTTACACTGAAGCTGCATGGAATGGACCCGATTCAGAAGCCGACGTGGATGGAACTCAAGACATGGGTTCTGGGGACGAAGGAGCAGAAAATCGAGGTCTGCAAGAAATTCAAGATCGCGAAGCCATTCTGCCTGCGTGCGTGGTGTTTCAAACAATCCGAAAGCGGTAAGGGAGAAACCCTGTACGTAGAACAGAAGGGTGAAAAGAAAGCAGCCGAAGATTCGGAGGACTAAATGACGTTTAACCCGCTTGTTCTCGCGACCCGCGAGGAAATGGAACAGGCGGATGACCTCCTTCTATCACTTACGACATTGGCCAAGCCGTCTAACGGAAGTGGCGGCACGGCAATGTCGCATGTGGAGACCATGATGCGGATGCAGGGTCATGATCCTGTATCTGAAGATAGCGCGAACCCGCCACCAGTGCGTCGTTCGCGTTTTTTCTATTCTCCGACGCAAAGTTTTGCTGAAGAAGTCAACGCATCGAAGTCTATTTCAGAAGAGAAGAGTCTTCCGCACGATAACGATGAGATCAACAGCCGAGTTATTCAGTACTCTGAAGAATTGCCTACTGAACTCGGTGACAGAATACACGTACTACGCGAATATTTGCTACGTGAGTGGGCACCTACGGCGTTGAGTGCTAACGCGGCCACCGCTCAATTCATTGACGTGGCACAACGAACTCTTGGCA
>NZ_JBXAXX010000030.1:0-735 GCF_056781995.1 Dellaglioa sp. CoH-57-MRSF-18 | reverse complement strand
ATCCCAGTGCATGCGACGGTCGCAATTGCGCCAATCGGTCCACGAACCACCAGCCGTGCGCATGCGGTATTGATAAACGGCGTTGCTCATCTACTTCTCCTGTTGAATTGATGTGGAAATGATACGAGAAAGTGGGCTATTCGTCAACCCCTCAGCCGTTATGCGCCACCAGCCGAAGCTTCCGCACGCGGATCAGCAGGTCGCCTGCGCGCGGTACCGGTACGTCCGCGAACTGCTCGTAGAAGCCGACCGAGCAGCCGGCCCAGTCGCTCCATTCGAAAACATCGCCATCGATCGGCTTCGACGACATCTGGTAGACGTACACGAGTTCCGTGTCTCCGGGCTGCGGCTCGGGTGTCGCAAGCGTGGCGATAGCCTGCATCGCATTGTAAATCGGGGTGTTTCGGCCTTTATGCCAGCTCGGCGCTACTGTGTTCAGAACGTGCACCACACAGCCCCATGCAACTTCGTGGTCGTTTTCGAACATCGGGTCGTTCTTAACGTCCTCATAGATTTTGTCGAGATCGAGTTCCATATTTCCTCCTAGTCGTGAATTTTGCTCAGAATACAAAAAGGGACTGCGCTGTCAAGCACAATCCCTTTTCTTTACATCAGGCCAATCAGCGGCCGAATTTCACGGACTCACGTTCCGGAAGCGGAAGCCGCCCCGCATACTTCTTGATGAGGATGGCGGCCAGGACACCACCCGCGATCCGCGAGAGCACGACAAGACCA
>NZ_JBXAXX010000029.1:0-735 GCF_056781995.1 Dellaglioa sp. CoH-57-MRSF-18 | reverse complement strand
GCGTTTCGCGGTTTCTGCGGCGCACTGTCAATCACGACCATGGAGAAATCATGACTTTTCCCACCGTATGCCAGCTGGACGATATCGTGAAGCATATCGAGAACAACGAGCAAATTCGCGTTCTCGATCAGCCGAACGGGCGCAAAGTCGTGTGCTACATCTTCATGGATAGCAAGACGTTCCCGACGCCTGAATCACGCGAATGCCGTGGTATCGCGTTTGACGCAAACGGCCGTATCGTAAGCCGACCGCTTCACAAGTTTTTCAACATGGGTGAAAAAGCTGAACTCATGCCCGAAAAGCTGCTGGAGCGCGCGGCGCGTGGTGAGCTTGCCGGCATCTACGATAAGATCGATGGGTCGATGGTGAGCACCTCGTATTCGCACGACGACGGCTTTGCGTGGCGCTCGAAGAAGTCGTACGTGTCAGATACGGTTCGAGCGTTCGAGCGCGAGGTTCCCAAAAACATCGCAGATTTTGCGCGTGTGGTTGCGGCCTCGGACCATACGGCCACCTTCGAATTCGTGGACCCTGAAAGTCAGGTGGTGGTTCGTTACGATCGGCCGTCCATCACGCTGCTGCACGTTCGGGACAACAGGACCGGCGAATATGTGATGATGAATCCGTTTCACCACGTGTGGAACATGATTCATGAGCGACGTATACCGGTAGCTCCGAACCGCATCCACGAAATGACGCTGGAGCAGGCGCTAGCTTCGCTCGAAAGCATGGAGG
>NZ_JBXAXX010000028.1:0-751 GCF_056781995.1 Dellaglioa sp. CoH-57-MRSF-18 | reverse complement strand
CCTCGGTAGGTCATCAGTACTCCGACGAGTATCAAGTTGTGCTAGGCGCGCAGGACAAGGATGACTACCAGTGCCTGAAGGGAAAGCACGTGCTTATGTACGATTCGGCTCACAAGAACAAAGAAAGCAAACCGGACCCGATATACATCACAGAGGCTGACCTGATGGAACGTGAAGGCCTCACTCCAGCCCAGTTCTTGCAGTATCAAATTCTGCTGGGCGATAAGATTGACAGCATTCCACGAATTGGCACGTTCAAGCCGCTTCAGATTAAGAAGGGGCTGATCGAACACGGCACGATCGCTGACTGGTACGCAGCGGCCGACGCAGACGTGAAGAAAATGTTCGACATGAATCGGGTTGCAATCAAGCGCAATAGAAAACTCGTGACACTCAAGACCGATGTGCTGCCACCCACTGAACCGGATGAGTGGAAACCGCCCAAGGCAAAGAGCTTCGAGGCGCAGTCGCTACCTTCGACATACCACGCATGGCACTCGCAGCTGTATCCGAAATCACGAGGCTTGTTCTAAATGAAAAACCCCATCAGATTCGCGTCTGATGGGGTTTTTGTTTTACGCCGCTGATGCTGTACCACGCAGCGTGAACGTCGCGTTCGCTAGGTTCGCGTCTGCTGATGCCGCCGCTGTCACAATAAGCACATCGGTCGCATTTAGGGTCTGCGCTGACGAGAAAGTGAACGTCGGTTGCCGTGCACCTGCTGCCCAGTTGATAGTGCCCAAGTTTGTGG
>NZ_JBXAXX010000027.1:0-762 GCF_056781995.1 Dellaglioa sp. CoH-57-MRSF-18 | reverse complement strand
AGGGCGACAAGCGCGAGTGACCGAATCCGTTCCTTCGTCTCGTCGTGATTACGGCCGTTTGCGCTGCATCCGTCGAATGTTACGCGCATGCGTCACTCGCGTACGCATAGCCGTCGTGTTCGCGAATCGGTTCCCCGTCTTCGGTAAGTGCCACGCACTCACCCGCCGCGCGGCCGTGAAGCTCGCGCGCGGCTTGCACCCATTCGAGATATTCGCGGATCGGGGCGTTACTGCGCTCCGTGTCCAAAACGGTTCCCAAATTGCTGACGATGATTTGATAGCGTGCCATGGTCTTACCCTTGTTGTGCTTCGTGATGGGTGAGCGCGATTTGCGCGATAGCTTCGGTCGCGCCTTCGCGGAACCGGTACGAATGGAATTTTCCGACAGTATCCAGTGCGCCAGCAGCGGACAGAGAACGCACACTGTAACGCGCCTCATTCGACGGGTTCGTTTCGCGCGTCACAAAATAATACGTGTCGCCAATCAGGTACCCGGTGCGCGGCAACACGGTTTTAAAAAATCGCATGGTGTCGCGGTCGAACCAATGGCCGCCGTTCTTTTCCGCGTAGTAAGCGCGGATTTCGGACATGGGGACAGTCTTTGCGTGTTTCATGTTTTTACCCTGTCAGGTAGTTAATCGATGGAATGAATTCTAGGCGGTGTCGGGCCCTGCGTCAACAATAACCCCGCGCCGTCTGGGGTTTATTGAACGAGCGTCGCGAGATAGTGAGCGGCACTCGCGCGAGTGCGCGTCGTAAGAT
>NZ_JBXAXX010000026.1:0-771 GCF_056781995.1 Dellaglioa sp. CoH-57-MRSF-18 | reverse complement strand
CGCCGGTTTCATTCAGGCCATGGTCAAAATAAAGGTAACAAATGGCTGACTTTTGCTCGCACTGTTCAATCTTGATGTGGGGTGAGGATACTGGCGATTTCCGTGGTATCGGGCCCGTGGCTGATGACGACGGCCGGCCGTGGTACTATACGGTTCTGTGTGAGACATGCGGTCCTATTCAGGTTGACGGAAACGGGGCACGTGTCACTCCGCTCGAAGAGCAGGACGATCAAAACCGGCACATCGCGCCGGGCCAGTTTTTCGATTATCTGCCGCCCGATCATCCGGTGGTAGTTGCACAAGGGCCCGTGATAAAGGCCGAAGACAGTGCATGGGCCGCGTACAAAAAGGCACGTGTGCGATTCCCGAACAAATCTCTGTAAGGAGTGTATATGGCACGAATCCAGCACGATAGCCAGTGGACCAATCTGTACTACGGCTCCGATCCGGAGCACAGAGGCAAGTGTAGGCACACGATCCGTATCGTTCCGCGACACGTAGACTGTGAGGCTGAGGGCTTTCCCCATGGACTTCCGACCAACGTGTTTTTCGATACGGAAGAACAGGCCGTGGCGTTTGCTCGGCGTATCGACTCGTTTTTGGACGCGTCGCTGAAGGGTGCGCTGGAGTACATGGTGGATCGACGTGCCGAACTCTTCGACCGAGAGGCAAAGGAGCTGCTCAATGATTAATCATTTGTCAAATCAAGAGCTGTTTGTATCAACCCTCGTCGTGTTCGCGGTGATTGCTGTCGTGGCCGCACTCGTCATG
>NZ_JBXAXX010000025.1:0-777 GCF_056781995.1 Dellaglioa sp. CoH-57-MRSF-18 | reverse complement strand
CAGGGACCATAATTCAGGCCCCTGCGGATCGTTACTTGATGACCTCAAACACCATATCGAGCGGCCGGAACGTTTTGGAGATACGGCCGTCTGACGACCGGTTGCGCAATTGGTCGCATGCCACGCGAACCGACCCGTTTTTGTGGACGGCCTCAACAGTGCCCGTCATGCCCTGTTCCGGCCACCATTGGACGCGATTGTAAAAGCTTTGTTCCGTGCGGATTACCCGAACCTTGTCGCCTACTTTCATGCTGTTCCCCTTCATTTGGTTAGCTGATGGAATGAACTATACACGTGATTTTTGCGTTGCGCAAGCGGAAACGCAAAAAGCCGCTAGGTAGAAACACCTAGCGGTTGTGTACGGGATGATGCGCTTACCAGTCGGTAAGTGTCGGTTCGTCCGGGCCCTCGATTTTCATCGGCCAGCCCGTAAGCCGTAGCGCGCTGTTATGCTCGTACAGGAACGAATAGAACGAATCGAGCGCGGGATGATCGTCAAAGAGGGGTCTTTTGTCTTTGTCGTAAAATGTCGCGATTCCCATCGCCATACAAAACGAACGCGCGGGGTTCCGGGCCCTGAGTATGCGTCTGGCCTCTGACTCGATGAGGCGCAATGCGTCTTTCGTTGCTTGTTCGATTAGGGCATCGATGCGATTCGATACCGCGCGCTGTGCACTATTCATGGTCTTACTCGATTCCTTGTTAATCGGTAGGCGTAGAATAACACGGGGCCGTGCGGCACGCAATACACGTGATTTATATGGGGTTATTTGTGTA
>NZ_JBXAXX010000024.1:0-784 GCF_056781995.1 Dellaglioa sp. CoH-57-MRSF-18 | reverse complement strand
GTTCTTATCCTCGTAGAATCGGAACTTGTACTTCTCAATCAATTCGTCACGAACATCTAGCGGAAGACTCTTCTTGGGTATTAGAAAAGACTCCCGCGCATGCACCGTGATCGGCTTTACTTCAGCCATCCGGCACTCCTTTGTATTACTGTTTCTTCGTGATCGTCAATTCGATCGCTTCCGCACGCTCCAACTTCTTGATGCCCGCGATGTTGCGATTCAGAAAGCGAATGGATTGCCGGTGGCCAGTGGCCGTAGAATTCCAAGCCGTAAGCTCAAACTTCAGTCGGGTCCACGCTTCGACCACGATAGGGTTTTCGCTTTCGGCCATAGAGCCAAGAAGCATGGCCAGCGCAAGCGCCGCACCGTCTTCGACATGGATCGTCAAACGCGGTCGCGTGTCCCCTTCGTAAAGCACGAACTTCAATACGGGCTCCAGATTCAAACCCGGTTGATTGATCGTGAGTCGCGCTCTCGGGCTCATCGACGTATCGCTGATAAGCGAAGCATGCACCTCACCCGTATCGTCATCTAGCCATGCGCTGTAATGTCGATCCGTCTGTATATTTCGTAGTACTGTCATTTTGCAGCCTTGATGATTGCGGTCGTTGATGGAGGAACAGAGCTGTGATCGCCGCCGACCACAAAACCATCCTGAAACTGGACATCAAACGTCGTATGCATATTGAGGACAGCGCGCCGTGCTTGGGTCCCATGTACTTTTAGGACCAGCGGACCCGGGCTCGGTGCATTCTCTACCCAATATTTACCCAGCAGCGACACC
>NZ_JBXAXX010000023.1:0-789 GCF_056781995.1 Dellaglioa sp. CoH-57-MRSF-18 | reverse complement strand
GTGGGTCAGTACGAGTTCGAGACGCAGGCGCTGCTCATCGTCGCCAATGACGCAGATGTTGAGGGCCCGGAGGCGGCCGCGTACGAACGCGGGTATCAGGTCGGCGTCGAAAAGGCGTTGGACGAGTTCCGGACGCTCGTCGATGATGAGACGTACGAAATTGGGGGCCATGCTGCGACGTTTGTGACGAAGCTTGCGGATCGCGTGCAGGACGCGCTGCTCAATAGCGCAAAGGGCTCCGGCACGGATACGGAGGCTGTATACCCGGACCACGAGCGCGATGACGTGGCCGAAAAGGTGAAAGCAACGCTGACCAACGTCTACACGATCTGGAACGACATCGACAACGATGAAGTTTTGGACTCGATCGTTGATCACAACGATCTGTACAACGCACACCCGCTGGCGGAAGTCTGCGACGAGATTTACAACGATTTTGCGGTCGCGGTCACTGTCGCGGACCTGCGTGGATGCGCCACCGTGAACGAGATCACGGACCTGATTCTGCGCAAGCGGAAGGAGCAGGAAGCTGGGAGCAACATCGTGGACGACAACCTGCTGATCGTCGAAGACGAAAACACGGATGAGGACCGGACGCGCGACGAGGCTCTTTCTGCTATCGAAAAAATCGTAGGGCACTCCATTAGCCTCGACGCCAATCTGGAAGACGTGCTGAAGAAACATGGCATTTCGTATCCGGTCGGGGCTGTTATTGGCGGTGCCATGAAAGCGCGCTTTGGCTTCGTGGTTCCGGTCGCCGTGGCCCGCGAATGGACGACCCCGCGCTCC
>NZ_JBXAXX010000022.1:0-832 GCF_056781995.1 Dellaglioa sp. CoH-57-MRSF-18 | reverse complement strand
TTCCTTAGTTGTCGGAACATTATGGCATATGTAGCAGTCTTACGTTTCTGGCAGGGTACGACCCCTATACCAATATAACAAAGGGCCCCGTAGGGCCCCTTGCGTCAGTCGTCGGCTTCGTCCGGGCTTGCGCCATCGTCGGGGCCGGGCTCGTCGTCCGGAATCTCAGACGAGCGGCCCAGAATCTCCGCGAGTTCGCGCAGGTCGGCGCGGTCCGTTTCGTGCATGTCCGGGTATTCTTCGCACAGGTCCGAAAAGAACCCTTCCCGTCCCTCATGCGGCGTCGTGTACCACGATTCGAGGGATTCGCTACCGCTCGGAATCATACACACTTGAAAATCCGCGTTCGTGAGGAACACTTTGCCGCTGCACGTGTTAAACGCGGGGTGTACCCCGTCGGCCTCAAAGTCATCAGGCAGCCCCGCGCGATTCCACGCAGTGAGAAGGGTAATAACTTCCTCGCGCTCACGGTGCCCGAAGTCTGCGAGATTGGTCGTAACGGTCATGATGTTCCTTGGTGTTTAACAGCGGTTTACAGGCTTTCGTCGGCGTTCCGGATTTGAGCCGCAACCCAAACCCAATAACCGCTGATGGTGTCCTGATTCTCTACGGCCTGTCTCCAGTCGCGCCGCGTGAATTCTTGGTGTTCCCCGTCGCCGTTCGGGTTATAGATATCACCCAATTGTTCGGGGCTCAGCCCAGCGTCTTTGTGTTTCATGTTATTACCTCTTTAGAAAATTGAATCTAAATTATAACGCGGTTTTATTTCGCGTCAACCTTATTTCGAAAAATAATCGACGCACGCGCCACGCACGAACGCCCCGTATTGAGC
>NZ_JBXAXX010000021.1:0-853 GCF_056781995.1 Dellaglioa sp. CoH-57-MRSF-18 | reverse complement strand
ATTTGATGCTATCCCTGCTTTGTTGATGGTTTGTTACTGGTACTGCGTGTCCACACTATTTACTATCAGTGGACGAAACGGGAACGCGGGTCAGTGATGAAACTGCCGTTGTCAAATCCCGGTATATTGCGACGATGGTCTCGCGCAGACCTTCATCATCCTGCGCGAGAGCTGCGTCCAGTGCAAAGCAGGTAGCTTCTAGAACTGCCTGCTGATGAACGGCCCGATCATGGGCACGCGCCTCCAGTTGCTTCTGAACAACTTCGAACAACGCGATCTTGGCCGCGTCATCGAGGTTGCTATCGATAAGGCGACTGGTCAGAAGTTCTGCCTGTTGTGTGCGTAGCGCATAATCCGCGACGAGTGCCTTTAGAGCCGCCACGCTCACCTCAAGGGGGTGTCCAATTTAGTCCTCCATAACAACGACGAACTCGTTCAGCATTTGAATCTGCTCTTTAGTCAGCCTCTCCGGTATCCCGAGTGCGGCACGCACGTAGCCCTGACGATCAATCTGTTTCGAGATATAGGCTATGTGATCCTGCATCTCTCCGTCTATCTCGNGGCCAGTCGATCCAAGCACATCTGACGATGCATCGCCCATTTCTTCGACCAGTGCTTCGTACGACTGATCACCCTGATCCTTCGACATCTCTGCAACTTCGGACCTAGCACTCTTGAACCAGTTGGTGATGAACGTCGTAGGCACTCCTTGACGTGCGTCACATCGATCAATAGCCCGGCTCACGACGATCATATAAATCTGGATCACGTCGTCAAGCGGCACGTGGTGATTGAAGTCCTTGTACGTGGTCTTCGCGTGCATGATCGCGAGCCGCACGTATTTTTCGAGGAT
>NZ_JBXAXX010000020.1:0-867 GCF_056781995.1 Dellaglioa sp. CoH-57-MRSF-18 | reverse complement strand
CCGATGCTAACGATACCGGCCGCGCAATGGAAGAATGCATGGCACCAGCGTCACAAGGGCTCTACGCTCGAAGAGACGTATAAGGCATCGCGCACAGCCCCACACCAAGTGGATGCGTGCTTCATCGGCATATACGCGCTGGAACGTGGCCTGAGCAAAGTGTTCGACTACGATCCGCGCCGCATAGTCCACATGGCTGAAACCACTAGCTGCACACGACTTATCAATCGACGGAGGTCATCATGAAACAGCAACTACCTCAATCCTTCATTCGGGCGGGCGTGACGCGCACGCAAATTGCGGCAGCTGCCGCAACCAATAAGGTCGAGGCGCGTATTAACATGAGTGCTGATGTGGCAGGTGCAGGGCTGTGCCCTGAATGCCGCAAGCCCATGGAACGCAGCAACGCGAACGGGTTTCCCGTCATGATCTGCGAAGCGCACCGGATTGCTATTCCAATGCCGGACGGCACCTTCTAAGGAATCGTCATGGCTAAGAAAAAAGCAGAGTTGTCCATCGAAGATATGATGGGATTTGATCTGCGACCCAAAACCGAAGAGCCTGCGCCCGAGAAGAAGGTTAAGAAAAAGGTGAAACGACCCGCGCAGGACCTCGATGCTATCGAGGAAACACCTGCGCCTAAAAAGCGTGGTCGTCCGCCCCTTCCCAAAAACACGGAACAGACACCAAAAGGTCGTGACCGTGATCAGCCTGTAACTGACGTTGTTTTGGTGAAGCCCGAGCGCGATCCGCTTGAGGATGACGACGATGACATGGGACTAACCGTGAGTCGAAAGCGTCGAGAGGTAGTGACCGTTGATGAGGACGGCTCACGAATCTCGCGCCTCAAATCAGGCTCTCTTAACT
>NZ_JBXAXX010000019.1:0-945 GCF_056781995.1 Dellaglioa sp. CoH-57-MRSF-18 | reverse complement strand
ACACTGGTCGTTCACAGAGGTCGCGGAGCGCGCACTGAAGTTGATATCGAGCGCCAAGCACCGTGAGCACCCAACAAAAGAGCTTCGTGCTCTTGTCCGACAGCTGAACCGCCATCGACGCACGTTGCCTGAGTTGGATTCGATGCGCTGTGTTGTTCAATCCATCATGCAAGTTCTGGAAGAGGAAATTGCGGATCGTTGGATCAAGAAGCAGGAAGCGAAAAAGAAATGACGATGCGGGAACAAGCAAGACGCGCGTGGCGCGAGCGCGGAATGGACGGGGCATCGCGCAATCCCTACAACAAGGATGATCCGCGATTCTTCATGTGGCGTAATCACTTCGAAGAAGCTAAGTGGGAGGACGAGGCATTTGACGAATGTGATTTTGGAGTTGACGACGAGTAAATAGCGGCGTACACTGCGCGCATTGACTACACAACGGAGGGAACATGAGCGCACAATACAACGCAGCAGACGACTACTTCGAAGCCGACGATTTCGATCCGCTGCACGAGTACGAGCAGATTACGGGTAACCGCCTGAGTTCCTACCATGGTCCGGAAGGTCTGGGTCTGGCGATTCTCCCGTCGCAGCGCAAATCCATGTCGAAGGAATTCGCGCTCAAGCAACTGGGCGACGTGCATGGGCGCATGACGGAAGAAGAGTATCGGACGACGCTGGAGCGTGCTGGTTTCCGTACGGGCTACACGCGTCATTTCACGTATGCGCCGGACTACGCGCCCAACGATCCCCGGCAAGAAATGCAGCGTATCATGTTCCACTCGGCTTTGGGTGTGATCTTGCGGTATGACACGTACACGGATTCGGAGTCGTGTCGCATCAATTCCTGCAAATGGTGGGCTGCGTGGAAGCCGTTCGACGAAGAGTCGTGTCGCCGTGGTCGCACGTCCAGTGGCTCGTACCAATCGCTGGAACATCCGGAGT
>NZ_JBXAXX010000018.1:628-973 GCF_056781995.1 Dellaglioa sp. CoH-57-MRSF-18 | reverse complement strand
GAGCAAGAAGAACTGATAGTAGTAATTAAAAGTTGACAAGAAAGGGCCTCCACGTTAAACTGGGGGCTCTTTCACATTTAGGAGCCTGAGATGACGCCGAAGAAAATCAATCTGCTGGAAGCGGCACGCAACGTGATCCGGGATGATCCGCACTGGGTGGACGCCGAGAAGCTGGCGTATGAACTCGATCTGGACAACGTGTACTGGGCGGGTGACATTCCGGGTTTTGATGAACGTGTCAAGGGCTATTTTCTGAGCAAGAACTACTGCACGGACTCGTGGGTCGGTCTTCAAGCCATCTTCTTCGACGATCGGCTGGTCGCGATCATGCATCAGGAGGGTCGC
>NZ_JBXAXX010000018.1:0-618 GCF_056781995.1 Dellaglioa sp. CoH-57-MRSF-18 | reverse complement strand
ACTCTGGAGTACGCGAACGGCATCCTCGACAAGAAAGGCTTCTACAATGGTGAGCCAGTCGAGTACGTGATGAAGCATGTGAAGCCGGATGATCCGTACAAGGGTTACCTCTCGTCGAAGATCGTGGTGAAGCACGCGACAGGCGCGACACAAGTGATCGACTGCCGTGACTACTTCATCCCGCTCGCGGTTGCGAAACCCCAATCGTTTGTTGAATCCCTGACAGAACATGATCGTGCGGCGCTTNCCCAACACACGGAAAATCAGAAGAAACAAGGTTGACGGCACGCGCAATTAAGCGCATACTGCACAGCATTCAACAGCGGAGGGCAATATGAGCAACGTCAACATTCAATACTACAATGAGGCCGACCATATCAATCTTGCGTCTGCCACGGGTGATCTGGCGGTCCCGCGTGTCGGTGAGGTCATCCGCTTCGAGGCCGCCACCTCGGTTGATTACGAGGTGGCGGAGGTTGTGTACCACATCGCGCAGGGTACCAACCTCCGACAGCGCATTTCTGTATTTCTCGCCCGTATCGGCTGAATCACCCAAACTCAAGGAGAAGAAGTAAATGCTGGATAAATCGATCATTGCTTAACGCCGTGCTCAACTCG
>NZ_JBXAXX010000017.1:0-1069 GCF_056781995.1 Dellaglioa sp. CoH-57-MRSF-18 | reverse complement strand
CGTAGCAATGATCTGAGACTGCCGCGTGTAAAACGGGTTCATCTCCCACGTTGCTAGGTTGACGCCAAGCATCGTTTTCTCACCGTCCGGGGTCCGCGATTCCCGCAGCAGCCGCATCATCTTGTCGCGCTGCGAGTACGGCGACGACACGTTGAACAGAAGTGGGGGCGGTGCGCTATGGATACCTTCCTTCAGTAGATTTTCGTAAGCTACCGAAACCGTACCCAGACTGTTGTACAGCGACTTGTGTGCCTCGTCAGAGTTTGCGCGTTCACTTGTTTCGTCTTCCTCACTATCACCAGTGGGTAGCGGAAAGAGACCAAGTTCGTCGAGTGCTGCCAGAATTCGCGTGTCGCCACGAAGTGTGCTCGATTTTGGACCAGAAGGATAGAATCGAACGTTCTTATACCCGAGCGTGAAGTACAGCGAACTCAGTTTGTAAAGTTCGGTCCCCATAGCATCGCCGTGGTGTTTCAGAATTTCGAACAGACCTTTCCACCAATCAGATTCCTCAATAATCTTGCGAAACGGTGTCCACAAGACGGCAACAGCTTTTGCGAAGGTCAAGCTAACAAAGGTGCCAGTCAATTCGGTGGAGGCCTGCATTGACTTCGAGAGCGACGCATAATTCGGGAATTTGACATATCGATGCAGTGCGTAACTAGATAGGAGTGCTGTCAAACTCGACTTGGAACCACGCTGCCCGATTACGCCCACGTACTGTAGATAGTTTCGGAGTCCGTGGTTTTGGATCAGCTCCCATTTACCGCGCTTGCACTTTGGACACTTACCATACTCCAAGAACTGGATATGTTCTGGCATTTCTTTTGCCTTGTAGTCCACAGGCACGTTGTGCACATCGAGCCACGCTTTATACGAGCACACAGGGCACGCTTCACCGAACAGCATAGTACCGACCCACAACTGACGAGACCAAGGCGGGTTTGCATTGGGGTTCTGCATGTTGAATGCATAGTCATAGAAGTTCTTTGCTTGACGCATGTCTCGCGTATCAACCTTCAGGTCGTGCAGCGTGCCGGTATTCTGGTCCTCTGCTTCCTGCATGTAG
>NZ_JBXAXX010000016.1:0-1150 GCF_056781995.1 Dellaglioa sp. CoH-57-MRSF-18 | reverse complement strand
ACACCAGACCCCTCAAAACGCGATTTTTTAGCATTTCTAAGTGTTTTTTCGTGATCAGCACGCGCCTGATCAGGATTCCTCACCAATTCCGTAGAATCCGGGCCCCATTCAAGTTCTTCATCGGCGTCTGCGTCGGCATCGAGCCCATCATCGGCGTCTGCATCTACTATTTCGAAGTCCCCGTCCGCGTCTTCTTCGTCGGACCCGCGCACGCGCACATGGTTGTATCCGCGCTCCGCGATCTCCGCGTTGTAGTTGAGGGCCCACATGTGGGACGAGGGTCCTAGGGGAATTGAGTGCAGGACGGGCTTGATACCTAGTCCGTGGAGGACTCGAAGATGCGGGACTTGCTGGATAAGTGAGGACAAGGAAATCGGGGTTGGGGGCGTGTGGACGACTGCGATCAGCGGTCTGTACGTTAGCGTGAGTGAGGCCAGTGGATAGGAGCCGGGGGCTTGCGGATCGAGAACGAGTACGAGATTTGTTGACATGGTGTGAATTGTTGTGTAGGATGCGCCAGTGGACCGAGGACCGAACGAAGTGAGGGACGCGGAACGGCGCTTTTGTGATTGGACAATCTTAAATTACGTGGTGTGGGATGGGTGATGAGGGAGGTGTGTGAGATGGGTAAAAATCGCAGCTATGCTGCTGGGTGGAATATGGAGCTGCCGCCGCGTCAGTCCGAGAATCCGGAATCGTGTGATTATCGGTGGTCTATTCCGGTGCTTGTGACCGTCCAATACGGTGATATGTGCTGGGTACCGCATAAGGCGTGGGCCTACCGTTATGAAGTGGGCGACTCTGGCTGGGTCGAGGTGTGTCCGACTGACGGTATTTGTGACCCGCGTGACTACGACGATTATCACGTGATTGCGTGGATGAAGTTTCCGGAGCCGTGGTCGGCTTGAGCTAAGTGTGGAGGATTTGTGACAACTATTTGTGCGGTGCGCGATGCGGGTGGTGTGTGGATGGGTTCTGATTCGGTGGCCACGCTTAACAATGATGGGTTGCGTACGCTGCGCGCCCCCAAGATTTTTCGATCGGGTCCGTTTTGCATCGGCGTGTCCGGGGCCATGGCCCTCAATTTCTGTGTGCGCCTAAATTTCGTGCCCCCTGTCAGGAACCGGTCAACGAACGTGGAGCGCTTCCT
>NZ_JBXAXX010000015.1:402-1197 GCF_056781995.1 Dellaglioa sp. CoH-57-MRSF-18 | reverse complement strand
GGATAATGTGCTTAACCTGCGGGGCCATTTGCGTACCCCAACGCCATTTCCTGATAGAACTCGGATGCCGGGGCCCGGCTCAGTTCTCGCTCCTTGATAACCTCACCCCCAAAATTCAAAGGTGCGCCGATCAGGGCGTCAGCCACGCTGTTCACAAAGGCCTTGAAGTGGCGACGCGAGGGCGGGAAGTACGGGACGACGACCATGTGCGGAAAGTACAGATCACCGTAGAACTTATTCAGCTCCGACTCACGCAACTCTGCTGCACGCTCCACCATCTCTTCGCTATAAAGCGGCAGCACGAGCGACGAGGACTGCAATGTCGAATCGTAGTAGATGCCCATAGCACCGCAGTTAGCGAGGAACGTGCGTTCGTGGTCTGGCTCACTCGGGGATTCTGAGATATTGAGGGACACGTAACACTGGCGCAAGTTCACATCAAAGGGACAACCCTTGAACAACCCTTGAAGGTATTGCAGTGATTCATAGGTAGGCACAGTGACCAAATCATAGAGCTTCATACTTCACCTTTAACAGAAACCCCAGTTCCGGAGTTGGAGACTCTTAGCTGGGAATGCGGACGTAAAAGCGTCCAGTTCAGGCTCCCGCATAATCCAGTGCCAGACGTGGCCCCGGAGCGGCATGCCCTGATTCACGACCTGCGCATAGCGCTGCTTCGTGTTCTTGCGAATGCTTTTGAGAACATCGTCGATGGTGAGTTCTGATGCTGGATCGATGGTGACCAGCACCTGATCAGCGAGCACGAAGTAGCCACCGAGATTCTGATCCTTGAAC
>NZ_JBXAXX010000015.1:0-392 GCF_056781995.1 Dellaglioa sp. CoH-57-MRSF-18 | reverse complement strand
ACTTGAAACCACGAGCCTTGAGCACCCGCTCATCAATCATGGTCTTGGGAACCGGAATCACCGAAGTTCGACCGAGCGTGAATGGAGCACCGGCCTCAGGCTTCGGAAGCGACCCACTGGAGCCAGAAACGGTGTTAAGCACGTCTTTCATCTTTGGGCTAAACACAGGGTCTTTCAGCTCGGATTCGGACAAAGCCGGGGTCTGTTCTTCTTGATCGCTGGTCAACAGCATCCGCTGCTCGTCGAAACGCGTTTGCGAAGTTTCCAGAAGTTGGACCAACAGTACATCCCAATTGCGGAGTGCAGTAAGGTCCAGCGTCTCTTCGTTAAGCTCGCCCAGATATGCAATCTCGCGCAGACTCGTCAGCTCATTTTTAAGGGCCCTGAGAGCC
>NZ_JBXAXX010000014.1:0-1231 GCF_056781995.1 Dellaglioa sp. CoH-57-MRSF-18 | reverse complement strand
ATGTACCGGTTGCTCCGTTGTTGTTCGTTGCTTGGACAACGACAGCGCCAGTTTGTCCGGACACCGAAGCAACGGCACCTGTCGCACTGATCGTTCCGTCTCCTGCGATCGTGATTCCGGTACCGGCCTTGACACCGCCCAAGTTCAAGCCCGTCGGAGGTGCCAAGCTGATCTTGCCGGTTCCACCGACGTTGATGCCAGCACCAATGATCACACCGCCGATAGCAGAGGTTGTGGCAGGTGTGATTGCTTGGTTGGCGGCAATCGTGAGCGTCTTACCATCGCCAGATGGTGTGATCGTGACGTTGGAGCCAGCGGCTAGCGACTTGATCGTGGCAATACCGCCAGCCGTTCCGTTGTTATCGACGAGTCCAGTTCCCGTACCTTCGTTGTTCACAGCGGTCAGGGCACCGGATGTTGCGGTGCTACTGATCACTAGGTTTCCGTTAGCGTCCGTCGAGAACGATATCAGGGAACCTGCTACCAGCGTCTTGAGCTTTGCTGTGCCGGTTGTGGCACCGCTATCTGAGATAAGCGATGTACCGGTTGCTCCATTGTTATTCACCGTGGATATAACGACAGCACCGGTTTGTCCGGACACCGAAGTAACAGGCGGTGGAGGCACCGTTCCTGTGATTCTCAGGTTGCCATTTGCATCAGGCGCGATGGTGATGTTGCTACCAGCAACCAGAGTTTTGAGTTTTATGTTCCCAGTAGTAGAACCGCTATCTGAGATAAGCGATGTGCCGGTCGCAGCGTTGTTATCCGATGCCTGAACCACAATATTGCCGTTAGCATCGGGTTGCTGACCATCTACGGTCTTCACCTTGCCAGCATTATCGAGTTCCTGTTGAAGATTGGGTATATCCGCAATATCAATCTCGACGGCACCAACAGAATTCGGAAACTTGTTGTTGACGGATTTCACTTCACCGGCCGCAAAACTCACTGCTGTAGTTGCTCCGTATACCGAACCATCGTTAACTGTAAACGTGGTGCCGCCCGCGTACTCAATGCCGTTGCGCCAAACTTGGGCATTGCTTGCTAGACCTGAATCGGGATCAGATACGTCGTAGAACAAATCAATTACTGCGCCATAGATTATGGCGTCGCATATGGGCTGGTAGGGCAGAGCAAATCGCCACTTTTCTTGTTCTAGGTCCCACAGGTAAGCACCTTGCCGCTGTGTGTTCCCCTCTGTTGAAGTCACGATCATGACTTGCGTTAGAGG
>NZ_JBXAXX010000013.1:0-1272 GCF_056781995.1 Dellaglioa sp. CoH-57-MRSF-18 | reverse complement strand
GGAGTCCGAACAGATCGAACAGCTCCAGCGCATGACCGTTTTCTGGAACCTCAGAATACATCTAGTGGTTGCCGAGAATAGCGTGCCACCTGAGGTCTGGATTTTCACGAACAACGTCCGCCAATTCCCGTTGTCCAGAGTACGAGGCGCGTGGGCCGTCATACTGGTCACCTAGCAGCAAGATGTTGCTGATACCGTTGTCACGTGCGTACTTGACGGGACCTCGCCTAATCTCGTCAGCGACCATCTTGTCCGGATTTTGTACGTACTTCGAAAGACCTCCCGATCCTGAGGAATCGGTGAAGTGTGCATCTCCCACAGCCACAAACTCTGCCACTTGATCTCCTTATGTTACGTACTCATTCTCTTCCCAATTCCACATCTGTGCAGACTTAGGCCAGTAGCGTTTGAATGTGGCGCTATCAGTAACACGCTCAACACGTTCCAACTCTGCCCTGCCCTCGTCAGAATTTAGGATAAGGTCCGCGCGATTCGGACTCACAAACGCCAGCAGCCCCAAATTCAAAAGGCGTTGGAACGAGAGATTGGTGCGAAGCAGATGGACGTACGGAGAAATGTCAACCGGAAGCCACGTCGCGGGAATCTTGACGACGGCGCGCTTTTTGTCGAGGTCATTCAGCTGAATCACGAGGTCCGCAAAACCAACGTTCTGGTGGTTTTTGGGCACGAAGTTCGATATGTGCGACAGATTGACCACATAGAGCGGACCTATGTAGTTCGGGTTGCGCATGTGATAAACGCCATCGTCTTGGTTCCAGTCCTGCTCAACGGTGCGTGGCAGGTCCCGAATGTTCAGCCAGTTAAGGAATCGCTGGAGCCGGGTCGGCGTCGGGTCCGCAGGCTGCGCGAATCGTGTTGGTGATTCTGGTATGAACGGCGGGAACGCTGCGCGCCCCGGATTTAGTTCGTCACTCATTTTTTTGGACTCCTGTATGTAATACGCGTTATTTACTAGGCTGTTTCGCAGCCTTCCACGCGGCTCTGGCGCGCTCGCGCTGCTCTATCAGCGCGGACGTATCTTTACCAGCCTGCTCAGCGCGACGCACAGCCACATCAAGCCGATTAAATTCTCGAAATTCTGGACCCGAACGCACAGCAGCACGTTGAACTTTCTTCGCTTGCTTATACGCTGCACTCTTGTAACGGCTGCTTTCGCGTGCGGCCACCGAAGCTGCACTGCCTTTACTGTAGAGCAGGATCGATTTCTTTTTCCACGTCGGCACCAGATCAGTAGGTGACACGATTCTCATC
>NZ_JBXAXX010000012.1:0-1690 GCF_056781995.1 Dellaglioa sp. CoH-57-MRSF-18 | reverse complement strand
TGTACTAGGCCCTGTCAAGTTGACGGATGAAATAATATAAAATTTAATATGTTTCTAAATGGCTTTATCCCAGTATTCATCTGGGGTAAGGCCATTTCTTTGTGTTGAGCGATTGTAATGATTAAAATATTCAATTCCTGCTTCAACCAATTTCATAAGTTCTTGATAGGTCTTTGGCAGTGGCTGACGTGCCATCCATCGATTTTTAAATTCATTCCACCAACGCTCCATTGGAGCGTTATCGTATGGCGTTCCTGGTCGGGACATACTTCTAGTTACTTCATATCGATCAAGAGAACGATTAAATAGTTTTGAGGTATAAGCTGAACCGCGATCGGTGTGCACCATGGGGTGTACACTACCAGCACCTGAAAAGGCCTGCTGAAATACCTGGATTTCTGCTTCACTAGTTTCTGTAGGACTTAGATTATAGGCTAAAAGTCGCCGACCATAAAGATCTAAAACACCACTTAACCGAATTTTATATTCGCCATTTATGCCATATGAAAGCTCTGTTGAATCGGCCAACCAAACTTGGTTAGGTCTACTCACACTAAAATTTTGATTAAGAAGATTATCTTGGATATATTGTTCTGATTGTTTCACACGATTATGCTTCTTCGGATGTACTAAACATCGAATACCTAGTTCTCGCATAACTCGTCGAACCTGTTTGAAAGTAATGGGAAAATTAATTGATGTGTCAGCTTGTAAATTTACCAACATGTTTCCAGTACCAATCCCTTGTAGATTGAAATCAAACCAGTATTGGGTTCGCTCTTTAAGTTGTTTATTACGTGTCTCCCAAACTGTTTCTTGTCTTTTTAACCCTTTGTAGTAAGCCTGACGGCTAACGCCAACCATTTTTATAAGTTTTGTTATCGCACCATGCTTTTCTTGACTAACATTCTTAATCGCGTGATATGCCAGTCGTCTTTGCTTATTCACCCCTTGCGCTGAAGTTCCTGCCATTTTTTTATAAAGGCCGCATATAATTTTTGATCTTCGATTTGGCTTTCTAACTCGTGAATCCGTAGATTCGCTTTATCTAAATCTGTTAGTTCTGATTGATCTTTACGGTGACCACGATTATCGATTAGTGATTCATAACCACCTTGTCGTGCCTTAAGAACCCATGAACGGGCTTGTTGATAAGAGACACCGAAGTGTTCCGCAGTTTCATTATAACTATGTTTATCTTTGGTAATATATTCAACAATTGAAACGCGTTCTTCAAAAGAAGTTTTACGACTCATAATGGGAACCTGCCTTTTGGACGGTGACGCCGTCACCGTTTTATCCTCATTATACTTGGAAACCCAGTCTAATAGTTGTTTTTGTGATCGTAAACCAAACTTAAGTGCAACATCTGCTTGTGAATATTGACCCGTTAGATAAGTTAATACCGCTTCTAATTTCAGCGCTTTTGAATAGTGATTATTGTGGCGCGCTTCCTGTAAACCTTCAATACCATCGCGGTCATAGCGATCGACCCAACGTTTGAATAGATCTTTATTAATACCGTATTCTCGGGCAAAAGTTCTTCTCGGCATTCCGGACTTTCTAAATTCTTCGATAAACGTTAATTTTTCTAATGCTGAATACTTGGCTCTGGACATACAAAAATCCCTCCATGATTATCGGATGAAATTATATTATTTCATCTGACAACCATAAAGGGATTATTACA
>NZ_JBXAXX010000011.1:0-4217 GCF_056781995.1 Dellaglioa sp. CoH-57-MRSF-18 | reverse complement strand
GGGCAAAGTGGACAGACAGTTTTTAGCCTCGCAGAGACCACACTTCACAGAGTGAAGTATAGTGGGTTATACTTTACTTGGAAGATAACTCCGAAATGAGGTGCGTACTATGAGTTTTGTAGTGGCTAGAATGACGAAATTAAAAGCTGATAATTTAGTCGGTATTGGCAATCATGACCAACGGAAAACGACTAATCACAGCAACGAAGATATTGATGTTTCCCGCTCCCACTTGAATTATGATTTGGTGGCTGGGCGCACTGATAATTTTAAAACGGATATTGAAGCCTATATCAACGAAAATAAAGCTAGTAAGCGGGCAGTTCGCAAAGACGCTGTTTTAGTCAATGAGTGGATTCTAACCAGTGACAAAGATTTTTTTGAGCAATTAGACGAAGTCGAAACCCGTAAATATTTTGAAACAGCCAAACAATATTTTGCAGATAACTATGGCGACGAAAATATTCGTTATGCGGTCGTTCACTTGGACGAGAAGACCCCTCACATGCATATGGGCATTGTGCCCTTTGATGATGATAGAAAGCTCTCAGCTAAGCGTATATTCAATCGTGAAGCCTTACAGCGCATTCAAGAGGAATTACCACAATATCTCAAAGAGAATGGCTTTGATGTTCAACGTGGCAACAAAAACAAAGAGCGTAAGAATTTATCAGTACCCGAATACAAAACTATGCGGGAAGATTTGAAAAAAATAGAGACCGAAAAACAAGAGACACAAGCAAAGCTTGCAGATACTAAAAAACAGCTTGATGAAATCAAGCCACGGGATAACAAAAAAATTGCTAGTAAACCAACTTTGCTGAATAAAAATAAAGTCATGGTTGATAAATCTGATCTCGCTGATTTGGAACAACGGGCGTCTTTTAGTGATAATTACAATCAAATGCATGCTAGAGCAAGGCGTGAAGCCGACTCGTTAAGAGATAAACTGACTAGAACAACGTGGGACTATAATGACCTCGAAAGAGAGAATGAGCGATTGCAAAAGTTAGTCGGAACACTTCAAGGCATTGTCCGCAATGTTGATGAATTTCTACACAAAAAACTAGGTATCAATTTACCTGACAAGTGGCTAGAACGTGCAGGACTAAAAGAACCGTCTAAAAAAGCCCCTGAAAGCTCACAGGAACTCGAAAAACATAAATCTGATGAATTAGGCGGTCCACATCTTTAAAACGCTTATATGGGCTTAAAATGGCATTTAAGAGCTTAATTTAACATCTGGCTAGATTGAACGTCGTTAATTTTGTGTCTGTCAACGGTAAATCGAATTAAAGGGGCTTGCTGCTTTAGCAGTTAGCCCCTTTTTGAGGCTTTAAGGAGTTGATAGACTAGCGGATAAAACACTTTTGCGCATGCAAAGAAAAGCACACCTGCTTTTTTTGCCTGCCCCACGGCGAGTGCGGGGTGAGTTTGAGCGGGAGCTCCCGCTCATTTATGGGGTCAAGCTGACACAGCTTGCGGGTTTGGGCGGAGCCCATATTTTGGTTTGAGTGGGATAAAAATTTTGAAAATCAGGGGGCAGGGAGCGAATTTCGCTCCCGTACTACGACCCCCCTATAAGTGCCGAGTGCCAAATTTTACTTGAATAGGACTTTACGCTTACTCTCCCAATGGATTTGGGAGTTTTTTTATGACCGCCGTTTGACCGCCGTTTTGACCGCCGTTTTTTTAAACGGGTTATTTTTTGACTATATAGACTATAAGTATATAATGATGTATAATGATAAAAAAATAAAGGAGTGAGTTTTATGCCTGAAGAGAAAACAGAATATCAAGTTGTAACCGTTAGAATACCTAAAAAGATGTATGCTGATTACAAAGAGATTTTAAAAAGTGAAGGAAAAATTGTAACTTACGATATTAGAAACTATATGCGTGATGTTATCGAAAAATCTAAGAAAGGAGAAAAATGAGCATAAAAAAAGAGCGCCCTCTCTCAAGTTCGCTCGTGAAAAATGCTTTTATTTTCTAAAGGTGATTATACTATATGACTACTAAAAATACAAAGGCTAGAAACTTTGCATTCATTTTGTATCCTGAAAGTATTCCTGAAAACTTTATTGAAAATTTAGAAAAAACTGGTATTCCTATGGCGATTAGTCCGCTCCATAATTTAGATAAAACTGAACGAAAATTTAAAGATATGACTCCTGATGAACAAGAGATAATAAGTGCTGGTGGATCAATTTATAAAAAACCACATTATCATGTTTTGTATATTGCTCGTAATCCGGTTACTGTTGAAAGTATTCGGAAAAAAATAAAACGTAATTTAGGTGATCAATCTGTATCTCATATCGAAATTGTTGATAGCGTGGAGTATTATTTTCAGTATTTAACGCATGAAAGTTCTGATGCAATTAAGAAAGGTAAACACCGCTACGATAAAAAAGATTTAATCTTTATAAATGATTTTGATATTGATAGATACGTAACACTTGATGAAAATGAAAAGAAAGAATTAAGGCAGACTTTACTTGAAATTGTAGATGAATATAACATTGTTAATGTAAAGGAATTAAGCTCGTTTATCAGACAAAGAGGTAACGAATTTGGAATTGAGAGTATGAAATATGTGAATGAAATAATTTCAAGTTCTTCTGGAATTTTTCGACTATATTTTGATGCAAATTACCAATGTGGTTATCGTCCGGTCTATTCAAAAACCATTGATCCTGATACAGGAGAAATAAAGAATGAGAGAGGGGTGAGAGCATGAGAGAGTTTAGTGAAAGTGATGTTGAGAAATACTTAGAATACACTGATCAAAATGTTATCCCGACTAAAGAGCTTTTAGGTCAATGCTTTATTTGTGGTATAAAGTTAAGTGAAACTGAGACACCTGAAGGTCCAGAAAAACGAGTTGTTTGTTTGAAAGATAGAGATTACTTTGTTGAAGGATTTGAGGAATTGATAGAAATGGGAGAAATAAAATAAATATTGAGACTGGAGAGGTTAAGTAATGATTATTGACGTGGAATATATTGGATTTAAGAACAATTTAGAAGTTAATTATTTGGAGGAAAAGTAATGACACAAGCAGATATTAAATACCGTCCTATTAAACCATCCGATTATCATATCTTGGAAGATATGATTCGCAAATCATGGAACTACGATCGATTAGGAAGCCCAAAATTAGCTAAACAACTGTCTAAAATATATCTTGCCAGTTGTCTTGTTAATCAAACATTTACTAGTGTTGCTGTTTTTAATGAAGTGCCTGTTGGTATTATTATGGGTAAAAATAGAGAAACACATCGTAAACCACTAAGGTATCTTATTCGGCAAGGAATTGCTGTTGCACGAATTGCTATATCTAAAGAAGGGCGTAAAATTGGAAAGACGTTTCAAAAATTTGAAGAAGTTGATGAAATTCTTTTAAAGAGCATTGGTACAAACTTTGATGGTGAATTAGCTTTTTTTGTTGTAGATGGAAACCAACGTGGTTCAGGTATCGGTAAACAATTGTATCAACAATTTTTAGATTATATGACATCTGAAAATCTTAAGACATTTTACTTATTTACGGATACGACATGTAATTTTGGCTTTTATGAACATCAAGGTTTGGAACGATTAGCTGAAGAAACGCTCGATTTGCCAGAATTACAAGAGAATATGCATTTCTATTTGTACGGAAAAATGTGATAAAAGGGGCTAGTATTATATTTTCTAAGTAAAATGAAAAAATGTTATTTCTTAAAAATTTACCTTCAATGGGCGCGATTGTTGAACTATTTTTTTAGAAAAGGGTAGCTTAGGCTACTCTTTTTTATTTGGCCAGTGGGAAAATAAACGGTAGGGTCAACGATAAATGTCTGACTGAAGCAAATCGGAAGGAATTTAAGAAGTTGATACGATCCACTGATTTTCCACCCTCTTGGCAACTCGTTTTCGAGCCGTCGGAGACATGTAGAAATTTTCTGGGTTTGCCACTTTTGAAAAAGTGGCAAGGTCTGTTGTTTTGAATTTGATATTGAAATGAATTTGCAATCGTTGCGGAAAAATGCAAAGGTGAAAATATCATTTCTGTTACTAGAAAAAAGGACAGCTGTAGGCGTTTTTTTTTGTGCCTGTTCACGTCGAACCTTTTCAGCCTAAAGGCGAAAAAAGGGGCAAAGTGGACAGACAGTTTTTAGCCTCGCAGAGACCACACTTCACAGAGTGAAGTATAGTGGGTTATACTTTAC
>NZ_JBXAXX010000010.1:3395-5181 GCF_056781995.1 Dellaglioa sp. CoH-57-MRSF-18 | reverse complement strand
TTGATATGATATAAAAGTTGTCAAAAGCAACCAAGTAGATCTTTGAAAACTGAACAAATTTTCGACAAATCAAATGTGTAGGGTCTCTTAACTAAGAGTTAAGAGCAAACATTTGCGAAGTCAATTCGCTAGTTTCAAAAAGTAACAAAACAATAAGAGCAATCAACTTTTTATATGAGAGTTTGATCCTGGCTCAGGATGAACGCTGGCGGCGTGCCTAATACATGCAAGTCGAACGCATTATCTTCACCGAGTGCTTGCACTCACCGAAGATAATGAGTGGCGAACGGGTGAGTAACACGTGGGTAACCTGCCCAAAAGAGGGGGATAACACTTGGAAACAGGTGCTAATACCGCATAATTTGTTAAACCGCATGGTTTGATAATGAAAGACGGCGTAAGCTGTCACTTTTGGATGGACCCGCGGCGTATTAGCTAGTTGGTGAGGTAAAGGCCCACCAAGGCAATGATACGTAGCCGACCTGAGAGGGTGATCGGCCACATTGGGACTGAGACACGGCCCAAACTCCTACGGGAGGCAGCAGTAGGGAATCTTCCACAATGGACGAAAGTCTGATGGAGCAACGCCGCGTGAGTGAAGAAGGTTTTCGGATCGTAAAGCTCTGTTGTTAGAGAAGAATGTAGGTAAGAGTAACTGTTTACCTAGTGACGGTATCTAACCAGAAAGCCACGGCTAACTACGTGCCAGCAGCCGCGGTAATACGTAGGTGGCAAGCGTTATCCGGATTTATTGGGCGTAAAGCGAACGCAGGCGGTTTTTTAAGTCTGATGTGAAAGCCTTCGGCTCAACCGAAGAAATGCATTGGAAACTGGATAACTTGAGTGCAGAAGAGGAGAGTGGAACACCATGTGTAGCGGTGAAATGCGTAGATATATGGTAGAACACCAGTGGCGAAAGCGGCTCTCTGGTCTGTAACTGACGCTGAGGTTCGAAAGCATGGGTAGCAAACAGGATTAGATACCCTGGTAGTCCATGCCGTAAACGATGAGTGCTAAGTGTTGGAGGGTTTCCGCCCTTCAGTGCTGCAGCTAACGCATTAAGCACTCCGCCTGGGGAGTACGACCGCAAGGTTGAAACTCAAAGGAATTGACGGGGGCCCGCACAAGCGGTGGAGCATGTGGTTTAATTCGAAGCAACGCGAAGAACCTTACCAGGTCTTGACATCTTCTGACAAACCTAGAGATAGGCCGTTCCCTTCGGGGACAGAATGACAGGTGGTGCATGGTTGTCGTCAGCTCGTGTCGTGAGATGTTGGGTTAAGTCCCGCAACGAGCGCAACCCTTATTATTAGTTGCCAGCATTTAGTTGGGCACTCTAATGAGACTGCCGGTGACAAACCGGAGGAAGGTGGGGATGACGTCAAATCATCATGCCCCTTATGACCTGGGCTACACACGTGCTACAATGGACGGTACAACGAGTTGCGAGACCGCGAGGTTAAGCTAATCTCTTAAAGCCGTTCTCAGTTCGGATTGTAGGCTGCAACTCGCCTACATGAAGTTGGAATCGCTAGTAATCGCGGATCAGAATGCCGCGGTGAATACGTTCCCGGGCCTTGTACACACCGCCCGTCACACCATGAGAGTTTGTAACACCCAAAGCCGGTGAGGTAACCTTTTAGGAGCCAGCCGTCTAAGGTGGGACAGATGATTAGGGTGAAGTCGTAACAAGGTAGCCGTAGGAGAACCTGCGGCTGGATCACCTCCTTTCTAAGGAATATTACGGAAACCTACACACTTGTCGAAAATTTGTTTAGTTTTGAGG
>NZ_JBXAXX010000010.1:1897-3297 GCF_056781995.1 Dellaglioa sp. CoH-57-MRSF-18 | reverse complement strand
AAATTTGTTCTTTGAAAACTAGATAATATTTATTAAATTTTTAAGCAATAAGCCGAGAAACACCGCGTTTTATTAGTTAAGAACGTAGTTCTTAACAAAACCACTTTGCTTTAAGTAAAGTTAGGTTAAGTTATCAAGGGCGCATGGTGAATGCCTTGGCACTAGGAGCCGATGAAGGACGGGACTAACACCGATATGCTTCGGGGAGCTGTAAGTAAGCTTTGATCCGGAGATTTCCGAATGGGGGAACCCAGCAGTTTTAATCGACTGTTACTATTAACTGAATACATAGGTTATATAGAGGTAAACGCAGGGAACTGAAACATCTAATTACCTGCAGGAATAGAAAGAAAAATCGATTCCCTAAGTAGCGGCGAGCGAACAGGGAAGAGCCCAAACCAAGAAGCTTGCTTCTTGGGGTTGTAGGACTGCTCATTTGAGTTACCAAAGATTTTTATAGTAGAAGAGTCTGGGAAGACTCGCCGTAGAGGGTGATAGCCCCGTATACTAAATGAAAATCTCTCAGAGCAGTATCCTGAGTACGGCGGAACACGAGAAATTCCGTCGGAATCCGGGAGGACCATCTCCCAAGGCTAAATACTCCCTAGTGACCGATAGTGAACCAGTACCGTGAGGGAAAGGTGAAAAGCACCCCGGAAGGGGAGTGAAATAGTTCCTGAAACCATGTGCCTACAAATAGTTAGAGCCCGTTAATGGGTGATAGCGTGCCTTTTGTAGAATGAACCGGCGAGTTACGTTTGCTTGCGAGGTTAAGTTGATAAGACGGAGCCGTAGCGAAAGCGAGTCTGAATAGGGCGCCATAGTAAGTAGACGTAGACCCGAAACCAAGTGACCTACCCATGTCCAGGTTGAAGGTGCGGTAAAACGCACTGGAGGACCGAACTCATGTATGTTGAAAAATGCTGAGATGAGGTGTGGGTAGCGGAGAAATTCCAAACGAACTTGGAGATAGCTGGTTCTCTCCGAAATAGCTTTAGGGCTAGCCTCGGAATTAAGAATCATGGAGGTAGAGCCACTGTTTGGACTAGGGGCCCATCTAGGGTTACTGAATTCAGATAAACTCCGAATGCCATTGATTTATATCCGGGAGTCAGACTGCGAGTGATAAGATCCGTAGTCGAAAGGGAAACAGCCCAGACCACCAATTAAGGTCCCAAAATACATGTTAAGTGGAAAAGGATGTGGAATTGCACAGACAACTAGGATGTTGGCTCAGAAGCAGCCACCATTTAAAGAGTGCGTAATAGCTCACTAGTCGAGTGATTCTGCGCCGAAAATGTACCGGGGCTAAACATGTTACCGAAATTGTGGATGGAACCCATTAGGGTTCCGTGGTAGGAGAGCGTTCTAAGGGCAACGAAGCTAGACCGTAAGGACTG
>NZ_JBXAXX010000010.1:0-1799 GCF_056781995.1 Dellaglioa sp. CoH-57-MRSF-18 | reverse complement strand
GGTGGAGCGCTTAGAAGTGAGAATGCCGGTATGAGTAGCGAAAGACAGGTGAGAATCCTGTCCACCGAATGACTAAGGTTTCCTGGGGAAGGCTCGTCCTCCCAGGGTTAGTCGGGACCTAAGTCGAGGCCGAGAGGCGTAGACGATGGATAACAGGTTGAGATTCCTGTACTAGTTATATTTGTTTGAACGATGGAGGGACGCAGCAGGCTAAGGAAGCGCACTGATGGATATGTGCGTCCAAGCAATAAGTCTGAAGTTGAGTTAAATGCTTAACTTTAAGGACAAGTTGTGATGGGGAGCGAAATTAAGTAGCGAAGTAACTGATGTCACACTGCCAAGAAAAGCTTCTAGTTAGAATATAACTACCCGTACCGCAAACCGACACAGGTAGTCGAGGAGAGTATCCTAAGGTGTGCGAGAGAACTCTCGTTAAGGAACTCGGCAAAATGACCCCGTAACTTCGGGAGAAGGGGTGCTGACCGAAAGGTCAGCCGCAGTGAATAGGCCCAAACGACTGTTTATCAAAAACACAGGTTTCTGCAAAATCGTAAGATGACGTATAGGGGCTGACGCCTGCCCGGTGCTGGAAGGTTAAGAGGATGAGTTAGCTTCGGCGAAGCCCAGAATTGAAGCCCCAGTAAACGGCGGCCGTAACTATAACGGTCCTAAGGTAGCGAAATTCCTTGTCGGGTAAGTTCCGACCCGCACGAAAGGCGTAACGATTTGGGCACTGTCTCAACGAGAGACTCGGTGAAATTATAATACCCGTGAAGATGCGGGTTACCCGCGACAGGACGGAAAGACCCCATGGAGCTTTACTGTAGCTTGATATTGAGTGTTTGTATAACTTGTACAGGATAGGTAGGAGCCGTAGAGACCGGAACGCTAGTTTCGGAGGAGGCATTGGTGGGATACTACCCTCGTTGTATGAACACTCTAACCCTCGCCACTAATCGTGGTGGGAGACAGTGTCAGGTGGGCAGTTTGACTGGGGCGGTCGCCTCCTAAAAGGTAACGGAGGCGCCCAAAGGTTCCCTCAGAATGGTTGGAAATCATTCGCAGAGTGTAAAGGCACAAGGGAGCTTGACTGCGAGACTTACAGGTCGAGCAGGGACGAAAGTCGGGCTTAGTGATCCGGTGGTTCCGTATGGAAGGGCCATCGCTCAACGGATAAAAGCTACCCTGGGGATAACAGGCTTATCTCCCCCAAGAGTCCACATCGACGGGGAGGTTTGGCACCTCGATGTCGGCTCATCGCATCCTGGGGCTGTAGTCGGTCCCAAGGGTTGGGCTGTTCGCCCATTAAAGCGGTACGCGAGCTGGGTTCAGAACGTCGTGAGACAGTTCGGTCCCTATCCGTCGCGGGCGTAGGAAATTTGAGAGGAGCTGTCCTTAGTACGAGAGGACCGGGATGGACATACCTCTGGTGTACCAGTTGTTCTGCCAAGGGCATCGCTGGGTAGCTATGTATGGATGAGATAAACGCTGAAAGCATCTAAGTGTGAAGCTCACCTCGAGATTAGATTTCCCATTCCTTTATGGAAGTAAGACCCCTGAAAGATTATCAGGTAGATAGGTTGGAAGTGGAAGTACAGTGATGTATGGAGCGGACCAATACTAATCGGTCGAGGACTTAACCACAAAGTGGTGTGAAACGGTGTACGGCTTAAAAATCAATGATAAATATTAGCTAGTTTTGAGAGAATAAGTTTTCTCAAAAAAAGAGTGTGGTGGCGATAGCAAGAAGGATACACCTGTTCCCATGTCGAACACAGAAGTTAAGCTTCTTAGCGCCA
>NZ_JBXAXX010000009.1:0-19898 GCF_056781995.1 Dellaglioa sp. CoH-57-MRSF-18 | reverse complement strand
GAGTAGCGAAGAGGCTAAACGCGGCGGACTGTAAATCCGCTCCTTCGGGTTCGGTGGTTCGAATCCACTCTCTTCCATTTTTTATAGGGGTATAGTTTAAAGGTAGAACTACGGTCTCCAAAACCGTCAGTGTGGGTTCAATTCCTACTACCCCTGCCATTTTTTGTTTTGGCGATATTGGCGAAGTGGTTAACGCACCGGATTGTGGCTCCGGCACGCGTGGGTTCGATTCCCACATGTCGCCTTTTATAAGGTTATATCAAGTAATAATTAATATGGCGGTATAGCCAAGTGGTAAGGCAGAGGTCTGCAAAACCTTCATCACCGGTTCAAATCCGGTTACCGCCTTACACGAGTTATGCCGGTGTGGCGGAATTGGCAGACGCGCTGGACTCAAAATCCAGTTCCAGCAATGGAGTATCGGTTCGACCCCGATCACCGGTATTATTAAGTATTATAGAGAGTATTAGAAAACATGAAAGCCCATTGATTGGGCTTTTTTTGTACGCTAAATTATGAAGAATAATACGAAATTATAGAAAGTTGAGCTTTTGTTGAACTTTTTTGGCTCTTCGTCAACTGTTGTTGGTGGATAATAGTATGAAAATTCTAATCACTTAATAATTAGAGTTTTTTTGGTATAAATTTTTAAGTGTATAAAATATTCTGGTATTGAAATCATATAATAATTTTTTAACTGATATATATACGTCTAACTTTTTAATTACATTTCAAACATCTTGATAGTAAATCATAGTGTACAACAATATATAGATAGTATATATTGTTGTACACTATATATTGTTGTTTTTAAGAGGATAATCAAGTAACATATATTTATTGCTGTAAGAAAAGGAAGGTCACTTATGAAAAAAGTAGAGGTAAAGTTAGATATGCAAGTGCCTGACATATTTGAAAAGCGTGATGGTCGAAAAGTTGATTTTGCATTACGTAAAGTTTTAAGTAGTACTTTGCGTCGATTAAATAGTAAAAAAAATCAAGAAAGCTATCAGGAATTACTATTACATAAATTAAGTAATTATCAAAAAATTAATGCCCAAACGATGTATGGCTTAGTTATAGCTACATATCGTGAATTAGGCTACCGTGATGCATTGGATAGCTTTCAGGAATATAGAATAAATGATGAAAAATTGTGGAAAGAGCAAACTGATCCAGCTGGTCGTTTGGATAAATTATTAAATAAAGATGATACAATTGTTCATGAAAATGCTAATAAGGATAGCAATGTATTCAATACACAACGTGATTTGACGGCTGGGACAGTGGGTAAAACTTTGGGATTAAAATTAATGCCTGAATCACTAGCTAAAGCACATTTACGTGGTTCAATTCATTATCATGATTTAGATTACACACCCTGGAGTCCTATGACTAACTGCTGTCTGATTGATTTTAAAGAGATGTTAACAAATGGATTTAAAATAGGAAATGCTGAAGTTGAAAGTCCTCATTCAATTCAGACCGCAACTGCGCAAATGGCACAAATTATTGCTAATGTAGCCTCAAGTCAGTATGGTGGTTGTTCTGCAGATAGGGTGGATGAGTTACTAGCGCCATTTGCTGAATTAAATTATAAGAAGCATTTAATAGATGCAAAAGTATGGATTGGGAATCCAATAAAACAGATAGAATTTGCTAAACTTAAAACAAGCAAAGATATTTATGATGCCATGCAAGGATTAGAGTATGAAATCAATACTTTATTCTCTTCGCAAGGACAGACGCCGTTTACTACGTTAGGTTTTGGGTTGGGTGAAAGTTGGATTGAACGAGAAATTCAAATCTCAATTTTAAAAATTAGAATAAAAGGATTAGGTCGTGAGCATCGTACGGCAATATTTCCTAAATTAGTATTTACAATAAAAAAGGATTTAAACTTTAAACATGGGGACCCTAACTACGATATTAAGGCCTTAGCTGTTGATTGTGCTACGAAGAGAATGTACCCTGACATATTAATGTATGACAAGATAAAAGAGCTTACGGGCAGTTTCAAGGTACCTATGGGCTGTCGTAGCTTTCTGCAAGGATGGAAAGATAAAAATGGTAATGAAGTCAATTCTGGGCGTATGAATTTAGGCGTTGTTACAGTTAATTTACCACGAATTGCTTTGGAATCCGAAGGTAATATTGATTTATTTTGGGATATCTTTAAAGAGAGGATGCAGGTTTGTAAAGAGGCATTAGTCTTTAAAGTTAACCGTGTCAAGGAAGCTATCCCAGAGAATGCACCCATTCTATATCAACATGGTGCTTTTGGCGAAAGGTTAAAAGCAGACGGAGATGTTGATGATTTATTCAAGAATCGTCGCGCTACGGTCTCATTAGGTTATATTGGACTATATGAAGTTGGAACTGTTTTTTTTGGACCTAATTGGGAAAAAAATGAAAAGGCGCATAATTTTACGATTGACATCGTTAAACGCCTCAAGGAGTATTGTACAGATTGGTCAGATGAATACGATTATCATTTTAGTGTTTATTCAACTCCTAGTGAATCCTTAACAGATCGTTTCTGTGTATTAGACACTGAAAAATTTGGTGAAATTAAAGATGTTACAGAAAAGGAATATTATACAAATAGTTTTCATTATGACGTTAGGAAAAATCCAACTCCGTTTGAAAAATTGTCGTTTGAAATGGAATATCCTAAATATGCATCAGGTGGATTTATTCATTACTGTGAATACCCAAATTTACGTCAAAATCCTAAGGCTTTAGAAGCAGTCTGGGATTGGGCTTATGATAAAATCGGCTATTTAGGAACTAATACCCCTATTGATCATTGTTATAAATGTGGTTTTGATGGTGAATTTAACCCAACTGAACGAGGATTTGAATGCCCTAAATGTCAAAATCATGATCCAAAAACATGTGATGTTGTTAAAAGGACATGTGGATACTTAGGTAATCCACAGCAACGTCCGATGGTTCATGGACGTCATAAAGAAATTGCTTCTCGTGTTAAAAATATGACTTTAGGAATGGTTGATGATGGAACGACAAAAGAGAGTTAAAGCACCACGAAATCCGAAACCTAAAGAATGGATTGCCAGTGAGTTAAGCCAACAGTATATTGCATCTTATAAACCATTTAATTTTGTTGATGGTGAAGGGGTTCGTTGTAGTTTATACGTTAGTGGCTGTTTATTTGCTTGTCCGGGTTGTTATAATAAGGCAGCGCAAAATTTTAGATATGGGACACCATATACAAAAGAGCTTGAAGATCAAATAATAACTGATTTAAGCGAAGACTATTGCCAAGGATTAACTTTATTAGGCGGAGAGCCTTTTGTTAACACGCAGGTTTGTTTAAGCTTAGTGAATCGTATTCATGATACTTATGGATGGACGAAAGATATCTGGTCTTGGACTGGTTATACATGGGATGAATTAATGCTTGAATCTGATGATAAACTTGAATTACTTTCAAAGATTGATATTTTAGTCGACGGTCGATTCGAATTACCAAAAAAAGATTTAACTTTGCAATTTAGAGGTAGCTCAAATCAAAGAATTATTGATGTTCAAAAATCATTAATTGCGGGTGAAGTTATTCTCTGGGATAAATTGTTAAGATAAAAAACTTGTCACAATACCTTGTATGTAAGGTGTTGTGACAAGTTTTTTTAATAATCATTTGGATTCGCGATAAGTGGTGAATAGTCATTCATATCAGAATCTCTATAGTCCCACCATTCTTCAGAATATCCGATAAAACCAGCAGTTATCATAGCGTTATTTAGTATATCGTAATTTATTTGTTGTTGAGGTGTTCGTTTATAATTTCTTCCAGCTCGTTCTGAAAAGTCGTCAAATTCACTTTGCATGTTAAGCTCGTGGCCATCCATATCACAGATAGTTAAATCAAATGTCACGCCTTTTTGATGACTGAAATTAGGATTTGGCTTCGCTACAAAATTAGGATCGGGATAAACGTCAAATAATTTTTTTTGAGCAGAGACTGGTCTGTAGGCGTCCCAAATTTTTAAACGATAGCCTTGAGTTTTGAGTAATTGACTTGCGATACCAAGTTTCTTAGCTGTTCCTGTTCTAGCGATTGCTGTAGAAAAGTCATAAATAATTTGGTTAGTAAAGTTGTCTTTTGTAGCATAGCGTAAATCTACAATAATATTAGGATCAATATCTTTAATATTTGTAAAACCGAGTTCAATTTCTGATAACATGATAGACCCTCCTAGCGAAGAATTTCGCCCATTTCATCATTATAATAAGAAAGTTTAGGAAATATAATTTTAACTGTAGTACCTTCATTTTTTGGAGATTCAATTTCTAATTGGTGACCTAATTTTTGACTTAGTTGATTTGCTAAATAAAGGCCTAATCCGGTTGCATTTTGGTTGAATTGACGCCCGTTATTCCCGGTAAATCCTTTGTCAAAAACGCGAGCTAAATCTGCGTTCGGGATACCAATGCCATTATCTTTAATGGCTAATATCGTTTCTTTTTCAGTATCTTTAAGAGAAATAACGATTTCACCATTATTTGGTGTGTATTTTAATGAATTGGTAATCACTTGATTTAAGATAAAACGTAGCCATTTTGAATCAGTTAGAACGGAAATATCTGTACTGTTAAAAACGAAACGAATATGTTTTGAAAAAAATAAGTTCATATTATCCCGAATGACAAGATTAACTACTTTTTTTAGTGAATCATCTTGAATTAAATAATCATTTGAAAAGCTATCTAAACGAGAATAATAAATCACTTGTTCAACAAAATTTTCAATGTTTTTTAATTCAATTTCAGTTTGCATGACTTGTTTTTCAGATAGCTTGCCATCAGATGTTTCAATTAGTAACTGAATAGCAGCTAAGGGAACTTTAATATCATGAATCCAAGCATTTAAAAAATCCTCTTGTTCTTGTTGTTTAGACAAGATATTATTTATTTGTATTTGATGATTGTTTAATAGGGCATTAACATAACCCTGATATAAACGTTGTTCATTGGAATGTGCACCATTAATAGGAATCAATAAATCTGCTGTTGCTGGATCAATTGGTAATTTAAATTTTTGGTACCATTGATGATTAATCCAGTAACGTGTTACAACAAAAATACTTGATATAATAACTACCAGAATATCTATATATAATAATGTAGATAAAACAATGTTATGGAATGGATCAAACCACAATACAAGATTAATTAAGAGAATAACTAGAAGGAAAAAGATGATTGTTGTAATTCTATCTGAAATGTACTTAAAAAATGTCATTAGTGTCTCCTAAGGGATAAGATAACCTTGTCCTACCTTTGTCTCGATAAAATTGGGTAATCCAGCTTGTGCTATTTTTTTACGAACGCGATTAATATTAACGGTTAACGTATTGTCATCAACAAAATGTTCGTCTTCCCAGAGTTCTCGAAGTAATTTTTCACGGCTAACAATTTTCCCTGTCTGACGCATTAAATATTGCAGTAACTGGTACTCATTTTTTGATAAATCAATAATTTTATCGTTAAATTTTGCAGTTCCATTTTGTAAATTCAAAAAAAGGCCATTATGCTCGAGTGTTTCTGGTCCCATTTCTGCGTAATTGTAAGTGCGTCGTAATAATGCAGAAATTTTTGCAACTAAAACTTCCATTGAGTAAGGTTTATTTACGAAGTCATCGCCACCCATATTCATTGCCATAACCATATCCATATTGGTATTTCGGCTTGAGATAAATATAATTGGTACATTTGATATTTCACGGATTTTTTTACACCAGTAAAAGCCATCAAAATCGGGTAAATTAATGTCTAATAAAACTAAATGTGGTTTTTTTTCAATGAATTCAAGATCAATTTCACTAAAATTATTAATTAAAATAGGGTTGAATCGCCATTTTGCTAGACTATCTGCAGTAATGTTGGCAATTGTTTTATCATCTTCAACAATCATTATACTAAACATATTATCACCTCTTTAAAGTAAGAACTATTTACCCTACAATACCGGTTTTTAGCATTAAATTCAAATAGATAAAAAGCG
The DNA here is from genome assembly GCF_056781995.1 of Dellaglioa sp. CoH-57-MRSF-18. The sequence goes on along the minus strand of NZ_JBXAXX010000009.1, from coordinate 13,867 downwards.
TAAATAAATATTGGCGTAATTATCCTATATATAGGATAATACTTGGTAATAGGAGAAATGAAATTATGACATTTATTGAAGTAGATCACGTTAAAAAAATTTATGGAATGAAGTTTAATAGATCGACTGCAATTGATAATATTTCGTTTGTAATTGATTCAGGAGAATTTGTTGGTATTATGGGACCATCTGGTGCAGGAAAAACGACGTTATTAAATATGATGTCGACTATTGATAAGCCAACTTTTGGACATGTTAGAATAGATAACCAGGATATAACACAATATAATGAAAAAAAATTGTCTGAGTTTAGAAGACAACAGTTAGGGTTTATTTTTCAAGATTTTAATTTACTTAATTCGTTGACTATCAAGGAAAATATAATTTTGCCCTTAGCATTGGATAAAGTAAATGTAGAAATAATTGAGGCAAAACTTGCTAATATTGCTAATATTTTAAATTTAAATAATATTTTAAAACATTTTCCAAATGAAATTTCAATTGGTCAACAGCAGAGGGTTGCAGTTGCACGAGCTATTATAACGGCACCCAAAATGTTATTCGCAGATGAACCGACAGGAAGTCTAGATTCAAAAGCAGCTACGGAACTATTGAAGTATTTAACAGACGTGAATGAAAAGCAAAAGATGACGCTCATGATGGTAACTCATGATGCATTTACAGCTAGTTATTGTAAAAGAATTATTTTTATTAAAGATGGGAATATCTTTGCCGAAATTAGGCGAGATGGCTCTAGAAAAGAATTTTTCCAAAAAATAATTGATATGCAAGCAGCTATTGGTGGGGGAAAGCAATGAAACCACTAGTGAATATTGTTTTTAAAAGTATTTGGCGCAGTTTATGGGATTATTTAATTTACATTATTGCTAGTGCGATAGCAGTTACAGTTTATTTTTCATTTTTGTCAATGTCAATTAACAAAGAGTTAACACAAAATGCGCGCGTAGAGTTACCAATTTCTGTTACTTTACGTATTAGTAGTTTTTTAATTTTGATTTTTATTGCTTGTTTCATGATGTACACTAATCTTTTTGTGGCGAAACGGCGAGAAAAAGAAATTGCTGTTTACCATCTTCTTGGAGTGAAAAAAAAAGAAATTGCGACAATGCTATTTATTGAAAATTTAATTCTAGGTAATATAGCATTACTGATTGGTTTAGTGGTTGGTGCGATCTTTTCTAAATTATTTGCTATGATTTTGTTGAGGGCTATGTTTATTGTGGCAGATACCAATATTATTATATCTTGGCATAGTTTAATTAGTACAATAGTTATCTTTAACGTTATCTTTTTAATGATGTCAACTGTTAATGCAAGTGTTATTTATCGTAAACAATTAGTTTCATTGTTTAAAAATAGTGATAATGCCAGTGTCGAAAAATTTGGACCATTTAAACGATTTATGGCTATCATTAGTATCTTTTTTATTATTGTACCTTTATTTATGGCAGTAAATTTTGAAAATTTGGGACCTATTTTTAATGTTTGGTTACGTAAAAATGATTATTTTTTAGCAGTATTGATTATTGCAATTATGATTATCTTAGGGACTCTTTTGATTTTTAATTATTTGGTGCCGATAATGATAAGTATGATACAAAAATGGCGACATTTTATGTATCGGGGTGGTAGGCTACTTGCTTTTTCTAATTTAAAAGTCAGTTTAAGACAAAATAAGGTCATCTTAAGTTTAATGACTTTATTAATAATGTTCTCTTTATCTGTATTTATTGGAGTGGCTACGTTGTATTCATATTCCCAAAAAACAATTGATCAAGTGGCACCAGCTCATTTTATTACGGACGATTATCATTTAAAAACTGTAAAAAAAGTATTAAAACAAAACAATTTAATAGTGAAACAGCAAGTAAGTGGACATCTTAAAATTGTACCGATGAAAACAAGTGTTCAATTAAAAGCAAATAATCAAAGTGAAGCTAAAATTGTGCCAATTACAATAATGTCAGAAACAGATTATAATCATGCGCGTAAAATTCAAGATGATTTAGAACCGATTAAGATTAAATCGAATGAGACAGTTATGATTTTACACAAGTTAGCAAGATATCAAATTAATGATGATAACCAGCTCATTCAATTTAAGCAAAAATCAATGAACAAATTAAAGATAAAAACATACTTAAGTACGTTTCCGTATGGTGAAATACATTACATTCAAAATTTGTTAATTGTTAAAGATAGTGTCTACAAACGTGTTGATAGCAACACAAAATATGGACTTACAGCTATTAATATTAAAAATTATCAGGAATTTGCACAATCTAAAAATGATTTCGGACATAAATTAGATAATCAATCTAAAGAACAGACCTATTTGCAGCAGACAGGGACAACATTATCGAATGTCCGTTATAAATTTTCTAATCAAATTAAGTCAAACTACCATTATCGAAATTTGGGTGTGAGAAATCAAGTTGAAAAAAATGTTAACGAATTAGATGGGTTTTATATTTATATAGCATGTTTTATTAGTATTATTTTAGTATTAGCAACTTGTAGTATTTTAATGTTACAACAAATGATAGATCTTAGACAAAATCAAAAAACTTATTCACTAATGCAAAGTCTAGGTGTGACCAAAAAAGAGATTAAGCGAATTATTTATCAGCAAACAGCCAGTTTATTTTTAATTCCGGTTATTTTAGGATCGATAGAAGCAATATTTACTTTTAATATTTATGTCGCATTATTTGATCAACCTAACCTAAATGTTCTCATTTTCTTCTGGGGGACCTTCTATGTGATGTATTTAGGCTTATTTTTAATTACCGTGAGAGTGTTGAATCGGATAATAAATAACAGAGTTTAAGAACGGTTAAATGATTAATAGCCTAAAAGTTAGAAAACTTTTTAGGCTATTTTTTGGTTGGAAATTAAACATTTTTGGGGAATAACTATTGTAAAAAAATAGCTAATTAATGACTTGTTTGAGTCATTAATTAGCTATTAATATCGTTTGTGGAATACGGATTGTTTTTAACTAATTGGATTAATCTTTTATATTAATTAATTCATTAACAGAATACACTGCGTCTATGGGAGTAATTTGAAACTCACTTTCATAGTACTTTAACTGTTTATAATTTGACGTTTTACGCCAATTAATAAAATCAGATTGTTGCTTCCAAATTGTTAAAAAAACATAATTATAACCTTTAGATAAAGACTGTAATGTGTAAAAAGAAATGATACCAGTTGGTTTTGTTTGTTCATTAATAAAAGTTTGTACTTGAGCTAAGTAAACTTTACTTTCTTCATCGCTCAAAGTAATATATTTAAAATGATAAAAACCTTGCCATGAATCCATTCCTACATGATATCGAACACGGAAGTCTAATCCAGAGTAGAAAATAGAATTATCATCTGATGTGTCTAATAAGTAAGAATTATTGTACTTATTAATTGGATTAAGTAGAATAAATGATCGGGATGGATTATTTCGAATTATAGACTTTAAAAAATATTCAGCGCCTAATGCTGTGTTTATATGATTTAACAAAGATACATCTCCCATTTACTTTAATTCATTATTAAGTATAGCCCAAAAAAAGGTATAATAGAGTCAAAAGTAACAGGAAGGACAATTAAAAATGAAGTTGACAATTTTAGGATTCTATGGGGGTTATCCTGCCCATACAGTTGGAACTAGTTCATATTTAATTCAGAGTAATGGTTTTAATTTATTGTTGGACTGTGGAAGTGGAGCAATGCTTAGTCTAGAACCTAAACTAGATTCCTTGAAGTTAGATGCAGTTGTTTTATCACATTATCATCAGGATCATATCGCAGATGTCGGCGTTTTACAGTATAGCTGGCAGATTAACGGTGAACAAGTGAAGCAACCACTTCCTATTTATGGGCCATCTATTGATCAAGAAGCATTAGCAAAATTAACTTGGGCAAATGCGACAATTGGAATAGGATATAAGAATAAAGAAGTTATAGACATTGGGCCTTTTACTTTTGAATTTTTAGAAACAATTCACCCAGTGCCTACATATGCTATGAGAATAACGGAACGGGCAACTGGGAAGGTCTTTGTTTTTACAGCTGATACGGCGTATGACGAAAAATTAAATGAAATTAGTCAAAATGCAGATATATTAATGACCGATACAAACTTTTTTGATGATAAAATTGGCAAAAAATGGCATATGACATCTACCGAGTCTGGAAAGTTTGCTCGTTTAAATAATGCTAAAAGATTAATTTTAACGCATTTACCAGCAAATGGTTCCCACGAATTATTAAAAGAACAAGCTGAATTATCAGCTGGCAATAATATCGATATAATACTCGCAAAAAAATATTTAGAACTAATTTTGTAATCGGATACATATTGTTAAATTTTTTTAACAATATGTATCTTTTTTTTGAAAAATAAAATAATGATAAGATTGTTGCAAATAAACGATTAAGTGCGTGTTACGTACTTTTAGTAAGTATATATCGAGTGTAAAGTATATTAAATAATTGAGATAGCAAATTATTTTTCATTCAATAAATAATAATAACTATAAAATATATGTAATATCATACTCGAAATATAAAAAACAATATCAAAAATGATGTCATTTAATCATTTAATAATGAACACAAATGAATTAAATGTATTATTAGTAAAAATATTAATTAGTAAATTTTTTTAATAAAATGGTAGTAATTTGTTTGATAATAAGTTACAATTGTTTTATAGGAATTGATAAATTTTTTATTAAAAGGAGAGAGCGCATATGGTAACTTTATATACTTCACCAAGTTGTACATCTTGTCGAAAAGCACGTGCATGGCTTAAGGAAAATAATATTCCATTCCAAGAACGTAATATTTTTTCTGAGCCTCTCAACATTGATGAAATTAAAACAATTTTGCAAATGACTGAAAATGGAACAGAAGAAGTTATTTCTAAACGCTCAAAAGTTTATCAGGAACTAGATATGGACTTAGACGATTTACCACTTCAAGAATTATTCTCATTAATTCAAGATAATCCTGGTTTATTACGTCGTCCTATTATTCTAGATGAAAAACGATTACAGGTTGGATATAACGAAGACGAAATTCGTCGCTTCTTACCAAGGGATGTACGTGCTTTAGAATTACAAAAGGCACAATTACTTGCTGGATTTTAATTAATTTAAAATTAAATAATATTGAAACATTAGTTTTTAATAAGGTAACATGGTAAAATTCAGGAAGACGCATTCCTGAATTTTTTTTATTTAGTTTAAACTACTTTACAAATAGTAAATTTTAGATAGAATTAAGGTCAAGTTATCAGAAAGATGGGTGATTAGTAATGAAAATGGAAAAAATAAATGAAAATACAATTCGTGTTTTAGTTGAAGATGAAGATTTATCTAAAAGAGGTATTACTGTTTTAGATTTATTAGGTAATAGAACTCAAATTGAAGATTTCTTTTATAGTATTTTACGCGAAGTAGACACGGAACATGAATTTGAAAATAATGAAGCAGTTACCTTCCAGGTATTACCTAATCGAGATGGCTTGGAGTTATTTATCAGTCGTGGAAAGCCAGACGAGACGCAAAATCCGAAAGAAATAAACATTTCTGATTTATCTGAGAATGATGATCTAGGAAGCTTTATAAAAGATAGATTAGCTGAGCTTGAAGACAGTGACAATGACTCACAAGATACTGTTGGATCGGGTTATAAAAAATCTGCTCAAACAAGAATGTTTGAATTTGGGGACTTCGAAGATTTTATTCAATTAGCTAAAATTTTTAGACCAACAAATACACAAAGCAATTTATTTAAAGTCCAAAATAAATATTTTTTAGAACTAATTTTTGATAAAGATAATACAACAAAAGAAACAATCGAAAATGATATAGCTGTCGCATTAGAGTATGCACAGGTTGTCTCATCGACAGGACCATTTATGGAAGAACGTGGTAAAAAGATTATGTCATCTGACGCACTCTCTGAGGCAAGAAGATACTTTAAATAAACAAACTAATCGAAAAAGGTTAGTTTGTTTTTTTGCGTATTTAAATTGTAACAAGGGGTAATTTGAATGATATTTGCAAAACAAGAACACGTAGATGAGTTGGTATGCGCAATAAATTTTAAGCAAAACAATAAATATTTTTGTCCTGGTTGCGGAGAGCGTGTTGTCTTTAAAGAAGGCCCGCAAAAACAAGCTCATTTTGCTCATTTTAAAAAGTCATGTCATTTTTTTTCAGAAGGTGAAACGAAAATACATGTCACAGGGAAAAATTTAATTAAAATGTGGGCAGAAAAAAGACATAAAAGAGCAGATATTGAGCAATATTTGCCTAAACTAAAGCAACGACCGGATGTTTTAATAAATTTAAAAAATAGCCAGTTAGTCGTAGAGTACCAATGCAGTCCGTTGACGCTAAAAGATTTTAACAAAAGGACTGACGGTTATAAACAAAATGGGTATCGTATTTTTTGGATTCTAGGGATGAAACATCGTTTAAATAAAAAATTAACACAACAACAAGCAATGTTTATAAATTTCCATAAAAATATTGGTTATTTCTTAGTATTTATCGATACTGAGCGACAGTGTTTAATTTTAAATTATGAATTATGGTTTGAAAATTTATATGGTATTCGTTACTGCACAAAAGTATTTAATGATGTAACAGACTTAATGGTATTTATCAAAAATAATTGTAGGAATAAAACTTTGAATTTGTCACCAGCAGACTTGTTCCGTCAATTGACTAAGTTAGAGAAAAATTGTTATTATTTGAATCATTATTTAAAGCAACAGATTGATTTTTGCTACATGCAGCGATATTATTTTATGGGATTTCCGATATATTGCTTGAGTCAGACGCGTCTTCCGCCAATCTATCGACATGATGACTTTTTTTGGAGAATTCGAGTTATTTTAGATTTGCAAAAATATACCACTGATGTTATTTCGAAAAAAGAGCTTGAGTTATTATTTAACCTGCAACAAAAAATCACAAAAACTCTTTTTGAAATGCCACTTGTTGGTCATCTAGCAATTAAACAAGTTAATAATGCATATATTAAGGGTTTAATTAAAAATCATATTTTAATACCAATTAAAGAATCCGAAAATTATCGAATTGACAATCAGATTGTATGGTCCAGTGATATATCGCTAAAAATGGAAAATTTACAGTTGAGGCATACATTTATTTCAAATTTTGATTAAAAATATGTTATCTTATAGGAGTAAATAAACGATATTCGGAGGCTTTTTATGACAGTAGCTAAGCAATTACCAAAGCGTGAAGAGGTACCAGAAAATTTAACGTGGGATGTAGAAAAAATATATGGTTCAGATTCATTATTTGAAGAGGATTACAAAAAAATTGAAGAATCTGTAGTAACTATCGCTAACTTTAAAGGTACATTGAGTCAAGATAGTACAACAATGTTACGTGGATTAGAAGCTATTTTGGCGCTTGAACGGATGCTCGAAAAAGTATACGTGTATGCGAATTTAAAAAATGATCAAGATACAGAAAATTCAACATATCAAGCTTTAAATTCAAGGGCTGGCGCCTTGGCAGCTAAGGTATCGGCTGCTATTTCTTGGTTTGAACCTGAAATTATTGCGATACCAGAGGATACTTTAAAGCAATTTATGTCTGATAATCCTGATTTAAAAGGCTATCGTCATTTTTTTGATAGTTTATTATTGGAGAAGGATCATGTCCTTTCGCATGCTGAAGAAACGCTCTTAGCTGGAGCAGGGGATATATTTAGCGCCTCTTCTAAAACGTTTGAAATACTGAACAATGCTGATTTGAAATTTCCAGTTGTTCAAGACGAACAAGGTAATGATGTTCAATTATCACAAGGTATTTATGGGGTCCTTCTAGAATCAACTTCTAGAAGTGTTAGAGAACAGGCCTTTAAAAAATTATATGAAGTCTATGGTCAATTTCAAAACACACTAGCTTCAACACTTTCAAGCCATGTTAAAGTTCATAACTATAGTGCACAAGTTCGACATTATAAAAGTGCCAGAGATGCGTCATTATCAAATAATCAGATACCTGAAGTTGTCTACAATACACTAATTGAGCAGGTTAATAAGAATTTACCGTTGTTACACCGTTATGTTGCATTACGTAAGAAAATTTTAAAAGTTGAAAAATTACATTCATACGATTTATATACACCAATAACAGGCGAACCCGCACTAAGTTACACGTATGATGAAGCGAAAAGTGAGGCATTAAAAGCCTTAGATAAAATGGGACCTGATTATCTAAGTCATGTTCAAGAGGCATTTGATAACCGTTGGATTGATGTTGTTGAAAATCAAGGTAAAAGAAGTGGTGCCTATTCATCAGGTATGTATGATACAGCACCATATATGTTATTAAACTGGCAAAATAATGTAAATAATCTTTATACATTGGTACATGAAATGGGACATAGTATTCATAGTTACTATACGCATCATAATCAGCCTTATTTGTATGGTGATTATCCAATTTTTTTAGCAGAAATTGCGTCAACAACTAATGAAAATACGTTAACACATTATTTATTAAAGACTCAAACAGATCCTAAGGTTAGGGCATTTTTACTTAATTATTATTTAGACGGGTTTAAAGGAACTATCTTCCGTCAAACACAATTTGCAGAATTTGAACATTGGATTCATGAGGAAGACGCGGTTGGAAACCCACTAACGGCTGATAAACTGTCTAAATACTATGCTGATTTAAATCAAAAATATTATGGAGAGAGTTTAGAACGTGATCCAGAAATTGCAATGGAATGGTCAAGAATTCCGCATTTTTATTATAATTATTATGTCTATCAATATGCAACAGGGTTTGCTGCTGCAACCACTTTATCTGAGGGAATCACTAGTGGAAAACCTGATGCATTAGAAAACTATTTGAATTATTTGAAAGCTGGGAGTTCAGATTTTCCAGTTGATGTCATGAAAAAAGCAGGTGTAGATATGACTAAGTCAGCATATCTAGTTAACGCATTTGCTGTATTTGAAGCAAGATTGAATGAATTAGAGGCATTATTACCTCAAATCTTAGAGAAATAAAAAATACGTAACTTAGTTAAAAAACTAAGCTACGTATTTTTATTTTATAAAACGTATAGTTGGTTTTGAGGGTTAATTGCTTGATGTAAGTCATTTTGAATATTAAAATCACCAGCACAAACTTTCGAAATATCTACTAAATCAGCATCTGGGAAGGATACACCACAGTCTAGACCATCAATATTATTAATGACGATTGTGGGATGCATTGTAACGTTCATATCATTGGCAATTTTTTGATCATTTTTAAATGATTTTTTTGCTAACACTGAATGTCTATCTTCATTAAACATTTCCCAGTTTAAGTTAACTTCTTTAGCAACTCGTTGAATGAGCTCTTCTGAGTAACAAGTGCTATCTTGAACTAAAGCCGCTTGAATTGCCATTAAGAAATCACGTCCACGTTTTTTTCCTTGAAAAAGAGCTGCTTTATAATCTAAAGCGGCTTGGTAAATTGACCCAGATAACACATTTCGAAGCGCTAAGTTACGTGTATCAAGATTTTTTTCAATCATGACATTGTGCACTGTTTGGATGTTTAACATGGGTACAAATTGGAATGAGATTTTTTGGGGAGATAGACGAATAAAGTCTAAAACCTTTTGTTCAGATTTGAAGCATTTTGTACCTAATGGGTTGACAAATAAATAAATTTCTAGCAAGAGTACTCCTCCAATTATAGTGATTAGATTTAAAATCGTGTGGGGTTTGATTTCATTTCTGTTTTAATAACTATTACCACTTTACCAAATTTTTTTTTTTTTTCAATTATTAACACTTAATTAATAACAGATATTATTAAAATTACTTGTTTTTTGAAAGATTTGGTAACATTGTGAGGTTAATTCGGAACTGAATCACTAATTTATGCTAAAATGAGATGAGTAAATTGAATAATAGAATAGAGTGATAAAATGGTAGAAGATTGGAAATATTTCTTTAGACCCTATGAACAGGCCGTTTCAGAAATGAAAATAAAAATGCGTGGTTTAAGAAAACAGTTCACGGGTATTGGTCAACATTCGCCAATTGAATTTGTGACAAGTCGGGTTAAATCAGTTGATAGTATTTTAGAGAAAATTGAACGACGTCAAATTTCTGAAGAACGTTTAGAAACTGACATGCAAGATATTGCGGGTATTCGCATTATGTGCCAATTTGTTGATGATATTTATCAGGTTGTTGACTTATTACGTTCTCGAAATGATATGACCGTTGTAGAAGAACGTGACTACATTACTAATAAAAAAGCGAGCGGTTATCGCTCATATCATATTGTACTTAAGTACCCGGTTCAAATGATAAATGGAGAAAAAAATGTACTTGTTGAAATTCAAATTCGCACGTTAGCTATGAATTTTTGGGCAACGATTGAGCACTCTTTAAATTATAAATATCAAGGAGAATTTCCTAGCCAATTAAATGCACGGCTCGAACGGGCAGCAGAGGCTGCGTTTAAATTAGACACTGAAATGTCCGAAATTAGAGAAGAGATTCAAGAAGCGCAGCATTTATTTTATGGTAAGGGTTTAAACAAAAAATAAACATTAGGTATCATGGGCGTCAGGAAAAGAGGGTTACGAATGAAAGTTGCTATTTTCGAAAATGATGGGGAAAAATCGCAAAAAGTTGGTAAAGAACTGTATCAAAAACTAACGGATGCACATATCGTAATTGATAATAGTCATCCTGAAATTGTGATTACGGTTGGTGGGGATGGAACTTTGCTTTCTGCTTTCAAACATTACCAAGATAACCTTGAAAACATTAGATTTGTTGGCGTACATACAGGGCATTTAGGTTTTTATACGGATTGGCGAGATGATGAAATTTCAGATTTAGTTACTAGTCTCCAATCAGATAATAAACAATCAATTAATTATCCATTATTAGATGTTAAAGTTGATTATTTTGATGCAGAATCAGAAAGATTTCTTGCATTAAATGAATCAACCTTAAAAAGGATTAACAATACAATGGTAACGGATGTTTATATTGGTGATCAGTTATTTGAAAAGTTTCGTGGAGATGGTTTGTGCATTTCTACGCCTACTGGATCTACTGCCTATAATAAATCGGTTGGTGGAGCGGTTATTCATCCCGAACTCGAGTCAATACAAATGGCAGAAATTGCGTCTATTAACAATCGTGTGTTTAGGACGCTAAGCTCACCAGTTATTGTGGCTTCAAATGATTGGATTACACTGAAACCAACACAAAGCAGTGACTTTGTTTTTAGTATAGACCAAGAAATCTATCATAATCGGCAAATTAAGGCAATTAAATATAAAATAGCGAAGGAACACATTTGTTTTGCCAAATATCGACATAATAATTTCTGGAAACGTGTAAATGAGGCGTTTATTGGTAGTGATTATGCAGATTGATTGGCAGTATACAGGGACGTCTCCTCAAAAAGTGAAGACTTTTCTGAAAAATGAAGGTGTATCTAGGCGATTACTTGCAACGCTTAAGTATTGTGGTGGTAAGCTATTAGTCAACGATAACGAGCAGTGGGCAATTGACTTCATTCAAACAAATGATAAAGTGAGTATTGTTCTACCAGCTGAGAAAAATAAAAATGAATTAAAAAAATCGTTTGTACCAATTGATATCGTTTTTGAAGATCGCGATTTTTTAATTATTAATAAACCAGCACATGTTGCCTCAATTCCTTCATATTTACATCCGGAGGATACCTTGATTAATCGTGTCGCAGGCTATTATCAAAATCGACATTTAAATGATTTTATTCCACATATTGCGACGCGACTTGATCGTGATACGAGTGGGTTAGTATTGTTTGCTAAACATCGATTTGCTCACGCTTTATTGGATCAACAGTTACAAAATCATCTAATTAAAAAGTACTATACAGCATTTGTCGAAGGACAGATTGAAACTCCGCATGGGACAATTGATGAGCCAATTATGCGTGATCCAGAATCATTCATTAAGAGGCAGGTTGGCCATGGGGAAGGTAGTCAAGTAGCTTTAACTGAGTATTGGTTAGAGAAATCTGTAAAAGGTATTAGTCAATATAAAATCCAATTACATACGGGGAGAACACATCAAATTCGTGTTCATTTTGCATCCACAGGGCATCCCTTAGTTGGTGATACATTGTATGGTGGGCATATAATTATGCCAATGCAACGCCAAGCGCTACACTGTAGTGAAATTGAGTTTTATCAACCATTTACACATGAACAGATAAATGTTCAGAGTCACCTTGCATCGGATATGCAAAAATTTATAAATAAAAAATAAACGAGGTATTCATCATGGTGGATACAGAAAAATATAACCAAATAAAAACTGAAGAAATTATTGATTCGCTTGAAAAGAATCAACAATATAATTTTCACAATGAATTTACAGATTTGCATGTTTATGAGCAAGCTGAGATTTTTTCAGTGCTTAATAAAGAGCAACGCCAAAAGGTGTATCAGTACCTGACGCCTAAGGAATTGAGTGACACATTTGATGCCGCTGAAGATGATCCGGAAGATGTTGTTAAATATTTTGATGAAATGTCTCTAAAGTATGTGGCTGAGTTATTAGATAATATGTACACTGATAATGAGGTTGACCTGTTGGGACAACTGGATCAGCATAAATTAGCGAGATATTTAGGTCTGATGGATAAAGATAAGGCCTATGAAATAAAAAGTCTGCTGCATTATGAAGATAAGACAGCTGGTGCTATTATGTCAACTGATTTTGCCTCAATAACCTCAGATCAAACAGTGAGTTCTGCAATGCGTACTTTAAGAGAAGAAGCAAGTGATGCGGAAACAATTTACTATGATTATGTTATTAATAATGATCAGCGTTTGATGGGGATTGTAACATTACGTAATTTATTAATGAGTAATGAGAAGGCGTTAATTGGAGATATCATGACGACACCAGTTATGTCTGTTAAAGCTGATGACGATCAAGCAGACGTTGCCAAGATGATTCGGGATTATAACTTTTTAGCAATGCCAGTTACAAATTATGATGAACAATTAATTGGTGTGATTACTGTTGATGATATTATTGATGTTATTGATGAAGAATCGGCTGAGGATTACTCTGGTTTGGCCGGTGTCGATACTGAAGATCAAACAGAAAATCCATTTAAAGCAGCATCAAAACGTTTGCCATGGTTGATAACGTTATTATTTTTAGGTATGTCAACGGCAAGTTTAGTTAGTCATTTTGAAGGGTTACTGAGTGAAGCAAGTATTTTAGCTGTCTTCATTTCATTGATTACAGGAACGGCCGGTAATGCCGGAACACAAAGTTTAGCTGTTGCTGTTCGACGCCTAGCTGTAAAAGATGACAATGAACAAAGTGTGCTTAGACTAATTATAAGTGAAGTTTTCACTGGATTAGTAATTGGGGTTGTAACGGGTATTTCCGTCACTTTAATTGTCGGACTCTGGAAGGGTAACTTTGTTCTCGGGATGGTGATAGGACTTGCAATGATGTGCGCTATTACGGTGGCAAATTTAGCGGGTAGTTTTATACCAATTTTAATGGATAAAATTGGTGTTGATCCAGCAGTTGCATCAGGGCCATTTATTTCGACATTGAGTGATTTAACTTCTGTGTTAATTTATTTTAGTATTGCACAAGTATTCTTAAAATTTTTTATTGCGACTTAAAGAAAAACTTAAAAAGGTTCCAACAACTTCAGATTGAGTGATGTAATAATCCCTTTATGGTTGTCAGATGAAATAATATAATTTCATCCGATAATCATGGAGGGATTTTTGTATGTCC